>JBAWGU010000738.1:0-2245 GCA_049593215.1 Pyrinomonadaceae bacterium | reverse complement strand
CGCGATTGAAACTAAAGGGCGGCCCGTCATCTGGCTTCACTGCGTCTCTGTCGGAGAGACACAGGCCGCGCGGCCTCTCGTCAACGAGCTGGTCCAGAAATTCCCAACGCACGCGCTCGTCGTCTCAACCGTCACACTGACAGGCCAGAGCCTTGCGCGTGAAGTCTTCAGTGACAAAGCGGCGGCTATCATCTACTTTCCGCTTGACTGGGCCTGGACTGTGCGCCGCGCGCTCAGCCGCGTCAAGCCTTCAGCAGTGCTCATCATGGAGACGGAACTCTGGCCGCGCTTCCTGCGCGAATGCAGGAAGCGCAAAGTTCCCGTGGCGATTGTCAACGGGCGACTCTCCGAAAAATCATTTCGCAACTACAAACTCATCAGAAGTTTTATCAGCAGCATCCTCAACAATCTCGATCTCGCGCTCATGCAAACGGAAGCGGATGCCGGGCGCATACGCTCGCTCGGCCTCGCGCCTGATCGCGTAGTCGTTTCCGGCAACATCAAATTCGATAGCGGCGTTGCCATCGAGCAGCAAACTTTGACGGAAGAGATACGCGAGCGTTTCAAGCTCGAAGACGCGCGTCCACTCATCGTCGCCGCCAGCACACATGCGCCTGAAGAACGCATCACGCTCGAAGCGTTCAAACAACTGCGCGCATCCCTTCCAACGCCGCCGCGCCTTCTGCTTGCGCCGAGACATCCTGAGCGTTTCGCAGAAGCGGCAACGCTGCTCGACTCAACAGGTCTGAGATGGGCGCGACGCTCAAATCCATACGACGAGACTGACAGGGATTGCGATGTGATTCTGCTCGATTCGATTGGCGAGTTGCGCGCGGTCTATCCGCTCGCCAAAATCGTCTTCGTCGGCGGCAGCATCGCGCGCACAGGCGGGCACAACATACTCGAACCCGCAGCCGCAGGCGCGTGCATCATCACGGGCGCGCACACTTTCAACTTCACAGCGATCATCAGTGCCTTTCAAGAAGCGGACGCGCTCGTCCAACTCTCTGCGCTCACAGAATCGGAAGCGACACACGCGCTCGCAGAGGCGTTTCTGGACCTGCTCAGAAACGCAGAGCGCAGGAAAGCTCTGGCTGCAAACGCCCGCGCAGTCTGCGAGCGGAACAGGGGCGCAACAGCGCGCACAATCAAGCTGCTTGCTCCCCTTCTCTCAGAGACACAGGAACGCGGCGCTTTGCTGCAAGCAAGGGGCGCACGTCCTGACGCGCTCTCCGCATGAGTTCATTTTCAAAGACCATTTCGACGCCTCTCGGCGCGCTCTACGGAGCCATCACGCGTGCGCGCCTGAAGCTTTATCAGAAGGGCGCGCTTCCTGTTGAAGAGACCGGCGTACCTGTCATCAGCGTCGGCAACATCACAACGGGCGGCACAGGCAAGACGCCGCTTGTCGAATGGATTGCCCGCGTGGTCGCGCGCGAGGGCCTCCTGCGCGTCTGCATCCTCACGCGCGGTTATGGACGCACGAATCCGAATGAGCGCGTGATTGTTTCCGACGGGAAAGAGATTCTCTCGAACGCGCGCGAAGGCGGCGACGAGCCGTTTCTGCTTGCAGAAAAGTTGAGAGGGTTAGCGGCTGTGGTGAGCGATGCCGACAGGGTTGCGGCGGCGCGCTGGGCTTTGAAGAATCTCGGCAGCGAGGTCTTCATCCTCGACGACGGATTTCAACATCTACGCATCAAGCGCAACCTTGATCTTGTCACCATTGACGCAACGAACCCTTTCGGCGGAGGCCGCCTCTTGCCGCTTGGCCGCCTGCGCGAGCCGCTCAAAGGACTCAAGCGCGCTGACTGCATCATCATCACGCGCGCAGATCAGATCACGGAGATTGATGCCTTGAAACTGGAAGTGGATCGTTTGAGCGGCAGCGGTCTTCCCATCATTCTCTCTCGCACGCGCGTGAGAGGATTGCGCCCCCTGTCCCCTTCAATGCTTGATGAAGAGATTGCTATTGATTCGTTTCTTCAACCCGTCGCAGCATTCTGCGCTATCGGAAATCCGCAAGCCTTCTTCTCTCAATTAAGCGGCGCGGGCCGCAATTTAGTTTATACAAAAGCGTTCGCGGACCATCATAAATACAGTCAGGCAGACATTGCAGAGTTGATTAATCGAGCCGGAGAGCGCGGCGCACAGGCTCTGCTCACGACGGAGAAAGACGCAGTTAAGCTCGGCTCGTTGCGCTTTAATCTTCCCTGCTATGTGGTTGAGATTGAGTTGAAGTTTGATG
>JBAWGU010000737.1:0-8365 GCA_049593215.1 Pyrinomonadaceae bacterium | reverse complement strand
AGCACGCGATGGCCTGTTCTTTCATCACGAGCGCGGAATATCAACTGCGCTTTGGTTCACAGGTAACGCATACCAATCGTGAGTGCCCGCAGTAATGGTAGTGATGTAGGCAGAAGGTGAAAGCCGTCGCGCATTATCGCCCGACGGCTTTCTTTTTGAATACGAGCTAGACAAATAAAATGAGTATTTGCGCAGTTACGGAACGAGACGTTATAACTGCTCTGTCTCTTTGCCCAATGGCCAGTCTGAGATTTCCTTGCACTATGAAGCACTTTGCAGAGAGCGGATTATCACTGTAAAGTCTCATTAGGAATTATCACAATCGCAGTTATAAGAGCGCTGCCAAACCTGCTGCACGTAGGATCCAATTATTCAGGGAGACATTACAGCACGATCTTTTCATCTTTAACCCATCATTTGCTAAGGGATTTACGAAAGCTATCTAATTCTAAAGGTCGATGAAGTTATAACGTCTCGTTTAGGATTTGACTGTCAGAGTCGTATATCTTCTTTTATGATACATCAGTTTTAGACTTCAAAAAGAGCGAATCTTTTGTGCGGGTGGCCCTCCGGGTTTCAATCTTCTCCGGGCATGAGAGCGGCTAGAAGAGTTCTCTTTTTCGCAAGAAAATTTTGTTGACCGCTTTAAGTGCCGAGAGTAAGCTTTGCGTGTTGCAGCATATCTGTTTGCAAAGACCTCTATTTCGTCAGCCTCCCACTATTCACTAATAGAGTAAGCAATGCAGCATGTTCATGCCGTGCACGCCTCTTTGTCTGAAAGCCTCAACGCAAACTTTCAAGGAGCTTGTACAGATATCTCCTGCAACAGGAAGACCTGAGCGTCAATGCATAGCCTTAACGCTCGGAATCGGACAGCCTATTTTTTCAGGCGTATGCCTGAACGTGCTCAAAACCCTCAACCTCAAGGAGACCTTACTATGGAAAACTGGCAAAAAATTAGCGACCCCAGTACTGCTGCCCCCGGTACTGTTAAGCAGATCATCGCGGGCGGAGATTCCTTGTATGGAGTATTTGCTAACGCAAAGAATCAGGGTAATCTGAATCCCTACAAATATAATAACGCAAGCAACGAGTGGGAGATACTGGGCAGCACAGGAGGTCGGGCCTATGCAGCCAATAATGTGACCCTCTACATGATTATGGGTTCCATGGTCTATGAGTTTTTCGGTCCTGACAGCTTGGGGGGCATTTCCAGCGATGCGCAAAACCCCGGTCCGAAACAACTCGTCGCTGGCGGCGACTCTCTCTACTGCGTCTTCGGCGACGATCACATCTACCGCTATGAAGGCATCACGAAGTGGACACAGGTTGGCGGCCCCGGTTTCATGTTCGCCGCTAATAACAAAGACGTGTTTAGCATTAGCCCGAATCAGCAGTCTATCTACAAGTATTCCGGGACAGGCACAGAATGGGTTGAGATCAGTGGCCCGGCCAACGTGTTTCCTGCCAAACACCTCGTCGCTGGCGGAGATTCTCTCTACTGCGTCTTCGGCAATGATGACATCTATCGCTATGAGGGCACGCCCGGTCAATGGACGCGGGTTGGCGGACCCGGTTTTATGTTCGCGGCTAATGATAAAGACCTGTTTGGAATCAGCCCGGATCAGCAGGAAGTCCGGCAGTATCAAGCGACAAACGATAGCTGGAGCAAGATCGGCGGCCCCGCTTCATATATTGCAGCAGGCGGAGATTCTCTCTACGAGATATCAGGGGGTGAAGTTTATAAGTTCACTGGCCGTCAACCAAACATTATCATGATCCTGGTTGACCAGATGCGCTTCCCCATGCACTTCCCCCCCGGCATCTCCAATGCAGATAAATTCATAGACAAGTATATGCCCAATCTCTATGGTTATATCTGGAAGAAGGGTGTCAGGTTTGCTAATCACTACACGGCGGCATCGGATTGCACCGCCGGGCGTGCCACTATCTACACAGGTCTATACGGCTACCAGACCTATTTGATGCTAACCCTCATCACTTACCCTGACTCATCCAAGCCGACGCTCCTCCAGCCAGAGTTGCAACCGGAGTTTCCGACCGTCGGGAAACTACTGCGCGAGGCGGGCTATGAAACACCATACTTCGGCAAATGGCACATGTCTTATTACACCTCCTCTGAGTCGGCCCCTCAGCCCTACCCTGACCTTGAGCCATACGGCTTCGATCTCTACACCGTGCCGGACCTGCCGGGCCTGCAAGGGGAGGGCGCTAAGAACGATATGGATATTGCCACAGATGCAGTCGCCTGGGTAAATGATCGCGCCTCGTCCGGTAATACGAAGCCCTTCTTCCTGACGGTTGGCTTTGAGAATCCACACGACAAGCAATTCTTCTGGGGCGGATGGGAAGTTGAACAGTGGAACTCTGTCTATGGAAGCGCCGCTAAGAATCCGGCATATGAAAACGCCGCTCCGGCACAGGACTATACGACGATCCCGACAGAGCAGGGGCCGCCATCCTACGGCTATCCAACGGACATCACAGAGGCGATTCCAAACTGGGAGAATCAGAGCCAACTTTCAACCAAGCCCTCGGCGCATACACTCGTCAAAGAGGTCTTCCAGTATCAGATGGGCGGGGTTTACGAAACCGCCGACACGCCCCCCTGCGTAGTAGACACTTCATTGGAGCCATTCTGCTATCAGGACTCAAAAGTCAGGCAAGGGGCACCGACAGCGATGGCTCCCTATGAATACTGGTCAAAGTCGCTCGACGCTTACATACAGGTTATGCAGCTTGTTGATGAAGCTATCGGCAAATTTATGGACGGCGTTCCAGAGGAGATAATGGAGAACACCGTTTTCGTCTTCACCTCCGATCACGGCGAATACGCCAGTTCTCACGGACTGCTTCAGGGCAAAGGCAGCACCATCTATGAAGAAGGAATCCTGATCCCGCTCGTCGTCTATGACCCAAGCGGTCGCTTCACAGCGTCCACAGACCAATACCGCAAGCAATTAACATCCAGCGTGGACCTGCTCCCGATGATGGTTTCGATGGGCTATTCAGGAAGCAGCGAGTGGATGCATGGCGATTATCAACAGCTCTATGGGAATCGCTGTGATTTGCTGAGTATTCTCAAAGAGCAGGATGCGCCCGGCAGGAGCTACGTGCTTCACTCCACTGATGAATTTGTTACTTCGAAAACGAACTATCTCGACGCGCCCATGCATGTCATTGGCATGATTACTATGGACGAGCAAGGTCATAAGCAAAAGCTTGGGATGTACACCACCTGGGAGGAGTATGCGCCCGGCCAGAGTCAGGCCATCGTGCGCAATGACGCAACCGATGAAACCATTACTCAACTGGAGTATTACGATCACAGCACCGAGGACGGAGCCAACGAGACGAGCAGCACGCCTAACTCTCAGCAAGCACAGGAGGCAATGAATCAGTTGTGGGGGAGTTACCCCGGTAGTCCGAGCCTTATGCGCGACGAATTGCAGGCTCCGCTCCCGAGCCAGTATCAAGCGGCTCAGCAAAGGGCTTACCAGCAACTCTGTACCTACATGAATAAACTTGAAGCGATGGCGCAGGACGACTCTGGTGATAGTAGTACGAAGGAACAAGTCGCGGAATACGTCACGCATGTCCTGAGCTATTAAGCTTGTGATACGTCTCGCGTGTCTTGAAGTGATTGAAGGCAGCAATGGCTCTCCAAACTCAGCAGCCACCGGATGAGCCATTGCATCCTGCTTCGACGGAAGAAACAATAGGTTTATGCGTTGGACCTTTTTGTCATAGGTGCTGCTGCGGAAGTCTTACGGTTTTAGTAATTGGTGAATCATAAAGACACACTTGTGTTGCGTGGTACAATGAACGGGACAGTAGAACTCAAGTGTCCCGTTCGCACCTTATGCAAGGTTAACAACCAAAGGCGAGAAATAGTCCCACCTCTACAGGGGAACTTATTTCCATATAAGCACCCATGCAAAATTACATAAAACCATCAAATTGAGGCATTGCCTTTTGTTTTAGATTTTTGCCAAGTTCTCATGCATCTAGCACAGAGCAATAGTTAAATCTAATTTTGCATGGGTGCTTAGTTTGAATCAATTTATGGTCGAATGTTTGATCAAGATATGGTCAAATGGAAGCAGTAAATCATTGATTCTAGGCAGCGGTTAGAATCATTTTATGGTCGAACTGACAGTAATAAAAGCTACGGGCAAGCCTAGAAAGGCGGTGGGACAGTTGATTGACTCCTCCAAGCTGCAAGAGTTGCTAGGTAAAAGTGACGAAACCCCTAATCTTGAATTCAAGCTGAAGTATGTCCTCAAGGGGCCGCAGCATAGCAAATTCCTGGATGAGATCACCAAAGACATCCTTTCCTTAGCAAACACCGCTGGCCGCAGCAAAGATGATTTCGCTTACCTGATCATTGGCGCCGGTGACGAACTTAGGCCCGGAGGCGTGAGGGATAAGGACGACGTGCGCGTTTACGGCTACGACAGGCAGCAGTTTCTTCAGATCGTAAACGCTAGATGCGCCCCGCCGGTCCCCGACCTAAATTACGCAGAGATCGAGGCTGGTGGAAATTATTACGGCGTGGTTGAAATACCCCCGTCGCCTTACGTCCACGAATTGACGAGGAATCTAGATACGCCGAAAGGCGGGTGGCCGCAAGGATGTGTACTGATCAGGCGCGGCGAGAAAGTCGGCGCCGGTATGGGGGCTATCGCCGGAGGGAAGTACAGAAATCTTAAGGAACTACTACTGAAAACTCGGGTAAGGTGGAGTGGGGCTGATTCCGTGACCTACGGTCTGACTCCCGGAGGGGTTCTCTACAAGGAGGATGCCACGCACGTGCCAGGAATCGCCGGGCATCTGACACCCATAAACTACCGCCTACATGAAGTCCTCAAAAGCCCCTTGGAACAAATCTTACACAGCGATGAGAATTTCCATGAGTGCTTCGTCCGGTTCGAATACTTGTTCGCGCTGCTGACGGCAGCCCAGAAGGTTGGTATACCGATGTGGAGTTTTGCGTGGGAGAGTGAGATAAGGAGAGGCCACCAGAAATACTACGAAGCCGCCGTCCCGATCATTCGGGAGACCGACACGGAGTTAGATAAAGTGGGAGAAGACTGGCCGCCGCTGAAGAGCGGTCTCTTCGATGGACCTCTTCAATCTTTCAGGTCTTTCAAAAGCGAGGTTGATCAAACAATTATAAAGAGGATACCTGACTTCCTCTTAGGAGGGTGATAGCGTGCCGGAAGAAGTCTCGCAGTCAGAGAGAGCACTCGTCGTAATCGGCGGGGAACACAAGGCCTCGCTAACGAACGCCCTACGGCTATGGTCGGAAGCGGTCACGGCTCCCTCAACTGAACGTCGCGATGAACTCCAGGGCTATAAACAGAAGGTTGTCTCCTCTTTCTTTATCTTCATCAGTAAGCATCCGGGTCAGATTTCAGCCCTAGATGTAGAGGAATGGCGTAGGTGGCTGGAACGAGCGAAGCCTGAAGGATTAGGTTTGAGGCCAAATACCGTCTATGCCCGTGTCTGTTTCCTTTCATCCTTCTTTGAGTGGGCGATGCGGGACCCCTCCCTGCGAGAGCATATCAGAAGTAATCCGGCACGATTGGCACTGCCTAAAGCCCCGAAGGCATACCAGACTGAAAGCGTCAAAGCCTGGACGGACGAGGAACTTCAGTCAATCGTCCAAGTGGTGAGTGAGAAAGCCGGTCGCGGCGACGTTGTAGGTAAGCGTGATTACGCGCTTCTACTTTTCTACCTGACGACAGGTATGCGCCGGCATGAGGTGATCGGCTTGCGCGGGAGTAATATTAAACTCGACGATGACTCCATCACTCTGACGAGCAAGGTGAAGGGTGGCGACTACGTCGGAAGGGAAGTGCGCGATCCGCTCTTAATGGAGGCGCTGGTAGACTATTTAACTTCATCCGGCCGACAAACCGCCCTCAAGACCGACTCGCCGTTGTGGACGCGCCACGACCGAGCGGGACGACCCGGCGCGGCGCTCAGCTCTCACGCCTTCGTCAAGAACCTGAAACGGTATGCACGCGAGGCTGGCGTAGGAGACGTACATCTGCACCAGACGCGCCATAGCTTCGCGCGCATTGTCGCCGAAGAGACAGGTTCACTCACAGACACACAGGATGCGCTCGGCCATCGCAACGCCAGCACGACACGCGTTTACGTACAGCGCATAGCTGTTAAGCGTGATAAGCATAGTGAGAGAATTACAAGTCGCCTGAAAAAGAAATAACAGTGCTGGAAATATGAAAGGTCTGACATGACTCTGTTTGGTAAAGAAGAAGGCTTATCGTTTACGCCGCAGTTACAGCAAGTACTCCATAAACCGACGTGTGAGCCTTGCACATTTATTTAGAAGATACTGCATAATTCATGTGCATTTATTCATTCCATCTGAATATTTGTGCAAAGCCCAATCGATTTGTATAAGTCAGCCCATGAACCAAAAGCTTAGCATCTGTCGTTTTTGCGCCGACGCTATCCGCTGCAACAAGCCGATAGCGCCGACTTCGCTGTTCTTCTGCGCCGCTCATAAAGATCATTTCGCCGCCCTGAACAACAAGGAGCTACTCGAACGTGCGGCACATAGCATGCGCGCGCTCTACTACATCATTCTTCGAGTTGGAGGCGCGTGGCTATGGCCCGCGCCAGATGATAGACGCGATCACGGCGGTGCAGGACAGTCTCGGGCTCAACGACGACTTGGGTAGGGCCGTTGGGCGCGACCCTAAGTGGCGGAAGTTCGAGAAGACTATAGCCGGCATCCACAAGTTCGCCGAGATGGGGGCGCAGGTCGTGCGCGACGACCACATCACGGGCAAGATCACAAAACGCCGGCGGCAGATAGATGTCAGCGTCAGGTTTACGCACGGCTTCTCCGAGGGTTGTGTTGCGAAAAATAATTTGAGACGTGAAACTGCCTGATTGAGATTCGGCTATGCGGCGACTCCGAACAGACTCTCGACGAACTTCGCCTGCCCAACCGCATCTCTTCCATCTAATCTTTTGACCTGTCCTTTCCTCATCATGTGCAAGGCTTCAAGTCCTTCAATCGTCCGCTCAGCAGTATGAAATCTCTTGAAGCATTGGGAAGCTCGTACTTTCTTCTTGATGAAACGATGATCTTGCTCAATGATGTTATTGAGATATTTCACTCGACGAAGTATGCAATCTTCAGGTAACACTTTTTCATTTTGAGAAGAAGTAAATGCTTCCGGATAGGCAGCATTCTTATCCACTGAGATCGAGAATGGAAGCCTGCGATGGTCTGCTCTCATCATCTTCTTAAAGAACCTTTTTGCCGCCGTTACATCACGTTTAGCGGAGAGCATAAACTCAATGGTGTTGCCCTCTTTGTCCACGGCGCGATAGAGATATTTGCAAGACTTTCCAACTTTGATATAGGTCTCATCAACCCGATAGGAAGTGCCGCTCATCTTCAAATGTGGGCGCATACGTTTGTTGATTTCTGGAGCGTATCTCTGGACCCAGCGAAAGACAGTCGTATGGTCCACCGGCAAATCACGTTCTCTCATTATCTCTTCCAAGTCACGATAAGGAAGTTGATACCTGCAATACCAGCGGACGCACAAAAGAATAAGAGTTGGCTCGAAGTGCCGCCACTTGAAGGGGGATTCGGCTTGTTCCAAGATGATGAATCCCGAAGGGTATGATGGATGAACTCGCTTAGGATAATAGCTCGCTGGTGATTCCTGCAACAGTGCCAAAGTTAACAGGAAGTGATGCTATGGGGCAGGCGAAGTTTGTCGAAAGCCTGTTCCAGATCGCAGCATAGGTTTGGAACTAGATCACAACTTCGTCCCTAATCAATATTTGCAACGGAATCCGCGCGAGGAACTCGACAAGGCACTGGCGACAACTCTCAAGCTGGTGACCAAAGCCGACATTCAAGGTTGGTTCACACATTGCGGTTACTTAGTCGCACGCAAGTGAGAATCGCTATAGAGGGCCATCAGCAAGACTGCGAATCACTTCTTGAGATTCCTGCTCGGCGAAGCAGTGCAAATCGAGTTCGTAACAGATGATGAGTCAGGAGCATTATAAGTGGTTGGTTAAGCGGCGCGGTAAATCCAAAGCGCTGGTCTTGGACGCACGCAGGCTCTTGGTGCGCAGCTTGATCATTTCAAGAGATGAGGTTGATTGTGCAAAGTTTCAGCGTCAAGGTTAATGCTGGATTAGTAACTAACTCAAGTTGCTAGTGCTTTGTAACCAAAGTCATTTGATAAACGCTCTCTCTTGCCATACTCTTTCAGCATGGCAAGAAAAGCAGAACCCGTTGAACTATCAACTGACGAACTACGCTCTTTGAAAACTATCTTAC
>JBAWGU010000736.1:0-1996 GCA_049593215.1 Pyrinomonadaceae bacterium | reverse complement strand
ACCTATCTCTGCGTAAACTCTGCGTAAACTCTGTGCCTCTGCGGTGAGCCTCAATCTTCGCTCCACTCAAGATTGTAGAAACACTATTCCAACGCGAGCCAATCTCTGGTCATGTCGCACCAGAGCGCGAGGCCGCGCCATGCTTTGAAGCGCGAATAGTATTTCTCGATCTTTTTGTCGGCAGTCTTGCGCCCGCCGTTGCGCGTTCTGGCAAACTTGCCGCGCACCCATGAATCGAGCGCGAGGCAATCATAGCGTCCGACGAGTTTCAAAAGATTCTCTGCGGCGTAATCGCCGACGCCTTTGACGCCCTTCATCTCACGTTTTAATTTGTCTGTCGTGAGCTTGCTCGCAAACCACGCTTCGACATCCAACTCGCCCGACGCAACGCGCTCCGCCAGCTCCTTGAAATAAGGAGCGCGATAGCCAGCGCGCACCGTGTCACGATAAAAATCCAAAGGCGCACCGGCCATCGCTTCGGCGGTCGGAAAAGTCCTGCGCCCATCCTTCGCTTCGCGTCCAAGATTCCTGACGAGGCCCGTCACCATCTTCACCGTCAAAGCCCATGAGCAGTTTGTCGTGCAGATGCTTTTGACTAAATCCTCATAGACAGTCGGAGAGCGCAGCAAGCGGCCCGCGCCCTGCTTGACGATCCATGCGAACTCTTCATCATGCGCCACCGCGCCGTAAAACTCCTGCATATCGTCGTCGAGGCGAAACATGTGACGCACGTCGCGCGTCACACGCTCAGCCTCACGCTTGAGAAGACGGCGCGAGGTCTTCACCTTAATCGCGCGTTTCGCTTCGCTTAGGCTGATGGTGACGGGCTGCTTATCTCCAACATCAAGCACGCGCATCATGGACCAGCTCTTCTCGTCAAACTCGAAAGGCAAAAGCTCGCACCAGCCGTGACTGTTCGCCGTGCGCTTGAAGTTGAAATCTACGGGAACGGGAATGTTGATTTCCATTTTTGCGGATACCGCCTGCGATGATAAGAGTAGTTAAGCCAGTTGCATCTGACGGAGTTGCGCCTCTCGAAGCCTTCCGCCGAGCCACGCTGCGGGCATGACCAGAATCAGAGAGACAATGTGAAACCATGCGGGCGCAGTGTGCCACATCATAATCGCGCCGACGATGTTGAAGACAAGGCCGAGGAGACCCAGAATGAGGGCGTGCTTCATCGGACTGTGCGGAGCGAGACGCGCCGTGATGTAACATCCGAAGACGGCGAAGACAAAGACATAAGCTATGACGAACAAGAGCACAGGCACGCTATCAACTCTGCCTGTAGAGATGGACAGGCCCGGCATCACGGCGCGCACCACAGCATCCGCGCCAAACGCCAGTACGCAAATAAGGATAAACCCTGCGATGATGGAAAGTATGCTTCTCATCATTTTTCACTCTCCCTCAATAGCATAATCAAACGTGAGCGATGTCCCGCTTTCGTCGTGACGGAACTCTGCCGTGCCGCGCAAGCCCCGCAGCTCACCCGTGCCGGAGTTGGGCACAACTATCCCAACAGCCTTTGAGCTTGCAGGGTCTGCGCTGTTGTGAATCGCGTTGTGTTGGATGACGAAAGTCCCCGCGCGTTCCCCTATGCGTCCCGTCACGCGCTCAATGGCGACGTAAGCAGCAGAACCGTCTGCGCCCTGACACGTCAGCAACTCCGCCGTGCTCTCGCCTTCAATCTCGCCGCGATAGATCTTCTTCACAGCGACGCGCGCCAGCTTTGGTCCATCTTCCCGCTCGTCGTAGGGCGTCGCATCCCAGCCCGTAATCTCGAAGGGAATCGTTACGCGCTTGTTCATACTCTGCCCCTTTAATAATATCTGAGGATGCTTTCCATCCATGTCCGTGAGACGAGTTTGTCCACGTAAAAAGCGACGATCTCACTGATGTCCAAAGAGGAAAGAACTGGAGTGGTTGTTTGAATGACCTTTGTGATTCTGGCTGCTTGCATAGATTAAGCTAACTTTTGAGAGGGGGCTTACCC
>JBAWGU010000735.1:0-3985 GCA_049593215.1 Pyrinomonadaceae bacterium | reverse complement strand
CCCCTGACCCCTGCCTTTTACGCCGTCGTCTGTCGCGTTCCGATGTTGGCTCGCAGGCGTTGTTCGACGGCTTGCCAGTCAATGTTTGAGAAGAAGGCTTCGATGTACAGGGGCCGCTCTGCCGGTTTGTAATCGAGCAGGAAGGCGTGCTCCCAGACATCCATCACAAGCACGGGGTTGAAGCCCGCGACGTTGCCCGTCTCGTGCAGCGTGATCCAGTGGTTTGAGATTCTGCCGTTGGCAGGATTCTCGTAGCAGATGGCCCAGCCGACGCCGCGCATCTTGCCGATGCCGACGAAATCCGCTTTCCAGATTTCATAGCTGCCAAAACTCTCTTCAGCCGCCTTGATAAAAGGCGAACTCTTGTCGGGATCAACCGAGCCGTCGCGCTTCATGTTGCCGAAGTAGTATTCGTGCAGGACCATCCCGTTATACTCGAAACCCAGACGGCGCGTCAGTTCCGAATAGCCCGGCATCTCCTCCTGATCTACCTTGCCGTCCTTGATGAACTCCGTAATCCTCTCCGTCAGGTTGTTCGTCTCTTTGACGTAGCCCTGATAAAGTTTGAAGTGCATCTCCAGCGTCTTGTCGGAGATGCCTTTGAGGCCGCTCAAGTTATACTCTTTGGCCTGATACGAACCTGTAAATCCCATCTCTTACCTCCTTATTGATGGCTGCGATTGTTAATTAAGGTGTGCGTAACGAGGAATGACACGCGTTAACTATTGCGCTCAAGTTTAACGAATACATGGAGAGTCTTTGAAGCTTTGATGTTGCTGAAAAAGCAGTAGCCAGTAGCCAGTAGTCAGCATGAAAGCGCGATTGCTTTTCTACTGGCTACTGGCTACTGCTTTTCGCTACTTCCCGAAGATGATGTAATCGCCGTGCGATGTGCCCATGAAGAAGAGCATGGGGATGGAGAGCCAGGCGTTTGTGCGCGAGGCGAGGAAAGCTTTGCGCATCGTTTCAGGTGTCGGCGCGGGCGTGCCGTCTCTGAGCGCGGCGATGGCGCGCTTCTGTATCGGCCAGATGATGCCCCAGACGTTGAGGAGCATCAGGATGCCTATGCCGCCGCCAACGCCTATGGAGAGCGACTTGTTGCCTAAGAATTTGCCGGGCGCGGCGCTCGCGTTGCCCATCAGGTAGAGAATCACGAGCGCCATCAAGGTCACCAGAATCGCAATCACGACTCCGAGCACGCGCCCGTCTTTCGTCAGCGCAGGAACTTGATAGAGTCCGTAGAGAATCGCGTAAGTGACGAGCACGATGGCGAGCCAGACAAGCAACTGCACCCACGGATTGAGGCCCGCGTTCCTGGATTCGCTAGACAGAATGTACATCGCGTAGTAAGTCAGTCCGGCCAGCACCGTGACGACCGCGCCCCAGCGAAACCACCAGAGCGTGCGCGACAGCAGCTCAGGGTTGACGGCCTTCTTGGTCGGCGCGTCGAGACCCTTTTGCAACGGGACGTTGATGAGATTAAAGAAGTAGAGCAGCCCGATCCATGTGATGCCAGCCGCAAAGTGAAACCAGCGCACGATGATTCTGGCAAGCTGGTCGCCTACGGGGGCGTGAAAGACACTCCCATCCTGCAACATCGCCAGACCGAAGGGGAGATGAACGGTTGACTCTATCAGCATACATCCTCCGAAATGTTTTTAATTCGTGAAGCAAACAAAGAGCGTTTGAAAGACACACGACCCGAACCGCCACGCCTGCCGTAAACGCCCTGACCACTTTCGACTGTCATCCAGTACGCGCGAAGATTAGCACCGAAGAAAAGCAGTGACAAGTGAAAAGCAGTAATCAGTTTTCGGTTTTCAGTTTTCAGAAAAAGCAAGATGAGAAGAGCGCTAACGAAATGGAGCACGCCTCTCATCTTCACTCAACCAACTGAAAACTGAAAACCGAAAACTGAAAACTAATCCACAGGTCTTGGCCCGGCAGGGATGCCGCGCGTGCTTTCCTGATTGACCACATGAACTTTTAGATTGTCATTAACGTGTATCTGGCAGGAGAGGCGTACGTTTTCCGCGAGGCCGGTCTCCATCGCCAGCCGGTCGCGCTCAAGCTCGCCCATTTCGCCGGGATCGCCCGCGAGAACTTCGACGCGGCAGGTGGTGCATTTCGCGTTGCCGCCGCAACGATGCAGAATATCAATGCCAGCGTCTTCAATCGCCAGCACGAGCTTTTTCCCTTTCTCAGTTTCAAACGCTTGTTGGCCGTTAGCCGTCTCGGCTTCGATTCTCGGCATCGTTTCATGTCCCCTTTGAGTTGTATAAAGTTTTGAACTGTCTGCAAGACTTTAGCACATCGCAGGAATTTATGGTCAAGCCTCTGATGTTAAGAGGGAGGCTCGCGCTACTTTGCACAGGAGAGAGTCTCTATAAATTTCTCGCAGAGGAAAGATTCGAGCTTCTGCTCATACTGCCGATCCGCAACTGCGCTCGGATGAGCGTCGTAGGGAAGATTGTTGTTCTCCTTGATGTTCAAATCTATGGAGATGTCTGTTGCCGGAATGCCTTCTCTGTGGCAGTACTCAAGCATATCTGCGGTCGCGTCTTCGCGCGAGATGCCTGCCACGACAAACTTGATTCCATTCGCTCGACAGAGATTGAGCATCTCTTTCAGGATGGCCTTTGAGACATCATGGCTTTCATAGAGATGCTCAGCGATGTTGTCGTAGGCTTTTTCCAGAGCGTGCGCGAGAGCATAACGCTCTCTCAAGGGAAACCCGTGATATTCCAGAGGCTGCCGGGAGATTTCGAGTCGCCCATGCCAGTCGAGTCGCGCATAAGGGCTGGCGTGGATGTCTGAGACGGCCATTGAGATGTTTTTTCTCCAGATGCGTGTGAGCGTGTTTCTCTGGTCGTGGAAACCCGCGTAAGCAACGATGACAAGCTCAGGTCTCTTCCCTTCACTGAGAGCTTCTCGCAGTTGAATCAGAGATTGCAGCGTGCCGTAGCCGCTCACGCCGTAGTTGACGACCTCGTAACGCGGCAGCTTCTCCTGCAACAGCCAGGGGTATGTCTCGTTGTCTGCTAAAAACCAGCCTTGTGTAAAAGAGCAGCCGAAAATCCAGACCTCTTTTTTCTTTTCGCTCGCGTGGTATGTCTCTAAAGGATGCGTGATTCTCAGCCCGTTATCGAGTTTGGTCATACTAAACTCGAACCTGCCGGGCGAGATAAACTTCACTCTTCCGCCTCTGGGTGCGAAGCCGAGCGTCGGATGCTCCGTGAAGAATGTGATGGACGGCTCAACGCGTATGTTCGTATCTCTAGCAGATGTCCAGGGCTTGTGGCCCAACAGCCGCGCCATCATTTCGCCGAGCGGGAGAGTGATTGCTATTAGTAAGACCAGATAAATTCCGTAGAAGAGGAATCTCTTTTTGCGGGAGCGTGGCGGGCGTTGCTGTTGCCGGGATGGTTTACCTTGAGCGTAGCTCATGCGAAGAAGCTTTTAGCATAGATGAGGAGATTGCCAAAGACTTGAGTGATACAGGAAGGGCGAGCGGGGGCTATAACTTCAACTCCATAAAGAGGACTCCTTCGACAGGATTGCCGTAGTAATCTTCAATCTCTTTGAATCCCAATGAACGATAGATAGCAATCGCTCCATCCATCTTGCCCGGCAGCGTGTCTAATCTCATCCGCTCGTAACCGATGGCTCGTGCTTCATCAACAATCATCGTCGCAAGCTGGCGGCCTAAGCCGCGCCCGCGCGCAGGCGACCTCAGATAGAGCCGCTTCATCTCGCAGATGCCTTCGCCGATTTTTCTCAAAGCGATGCAGCCCGCAATCTCTACACCATCAAAGGCAAGCCACAGGCGGCCATCCGGCGGAGCGTAACGTCCCGGCAACTCTGCAACCTCCCGCTCAAAATCCTGAAAGCAGAGATTAATCCCAAGCCACGCTTCGTACTCTCTAAACAGTTTCCGCGCCTGCTCAACGTCTTCGGTTGATTCGGCCTGCACGATATTCAACAT
>JBAWGU010000734.1:0-10890 GCA_049593215.1 Pyrinomonadaceae bacterium | reverse complement strand
GGCTAATCTGTCTGGCGCGCGGCGCGCGTGCTGCAAGCCCTCCGCCTTTGACGGCAGAGAATGCGCGGCGCACAGCGTTGACCTCCGCGATAGTTGCGCCGCATTTGACGAGCAGGCGATTGGCGGCGCGCAGATCATCGAGCGTGATCGCTTCATCGCGCGGCCACTCGATCATCGCAGAGCCGCCGCCTGAGATGAGAAAGATCAGAACGGCGCGCTCATTCTCCGCTCGCTGCAATATCTCGAAAGCTCGGCGTGCTGCTTCAAGGCTCAACGCGTTCGGTAGAGGATGACCGCCCGCATATGCGCGCCAGCGTTTGAAAAAATCTTTTGATGGAGTTTGCGGAAAATTGTTTTCCTGCTCGCCTGTGAAGAGACCTGCGGCGAGCCTTTCGCCAAGCGCGTCGTCGAGCGCGACTGCCATCTCGCGCGCAGCTTTGCCGACGGCGATTGAGTAGATTTTTGTTTGCGAGGCTGCAAGATCAATCGTGGTATCGCAGACGCGAAGAAGAGAGCCTTCGAGTCGCACGGCACGGCGCACCGCCTCACAACTGTTCACACTGCGAATCGTCTCTGCAAAAATTTCGAGCGCAGCGCGGCGAAGATTGTGCGTATTACTCAAAGCGTCTTCTACTCCACGCTGACCATCTCGCGCATCTCCCGAAAGCGGCGGTCGCTGATCCCGCGCACCATCAGCAGATGCTCTGCGCGACGAAAGCGTCCATATCGCTCGCGGTGCGCGACGATGCGCGCAGAGAGAGCCTTGCCTATGCCCGGCAGCTTTTCAAGTTCTTCAACCGGGGCGGTGTTGATGTTGATGCGCGCGACCGTCCTCCCGACAGTCGCGGCGGGCGCAGCCCCGTTTTGAAAGGGGAGAGAGGCGCGGCGCGGCAGTCTGACGCAGGAGGTTCCGGCGCAGACACAGGCGCAAAACAACACCAGCATCGGAATCGGAAGTCGCAATCTCCCATGCCGCTTCATCAACGCGAAACCACCTCCGGCAAAGAGTTCAGCAAGATTTGCCGCGCATGTGTGCAAAATGCTAGAAGTCTAAAAAATTCAAGAACTTGTAACGTAAAAAACTCGCTTTTCCACAGGCTTTTCCACAGGAACTGTGGAAAATGTCAAAAATCTGTTCTGAGCTTAGCTTCTGTAGATTTGCAGATCGTTTACTAAACGTATTCACATCTTTTACTAAATGCCACTTTGTACGACCATACTCCTACAAATTGCTGAGGATAATTGATCATTGGCTTCAGCGAAAGAGCCGCTTACCTATCCAATAGCCGCGCCATTTAGTAAAAGATATGAAAATCTAGCCCCGAACAGGGTTCATTTAGTAAAAGATGTGAAAACGGAAAGTTAACTTAGAATCACTCGTAAATCATTTTCACAACTTGGGTTTATCTTTATGAGCACGTGATAGCAATTGAGAGCCTGTTTAGTAAACGATATGAATAATTACACCCGTCAACGCTATAGCAGCAAAGAGCTATGGCGTCTTTACCTGAACCACATCAATCCTGCACAGGTCGCCCTCTTTACTCACCTTGCCGACGAGCGTCACGCGGTCTTTGTAGCCGACAACTTTCCCGTCGCTTGTGCGAACGCGCAAATCTTTCGGCTGATACTGGTCACGTAAACCCTCCATCTGGTTCGCCTCTTTACCGACATCAATGTTGGCCGTGATGTTATCTCCCCCGGTCTTGTCGTCCGCATGAAAATCGAGGCCGCAGTATTGAACTGCGCCTCGCTGTTTACAAAGCAGCAAAAAGGGAGCATTCAGATAGCCTTCGACAGCAACCATCTTATCTTTATGCTCAGGCTTGCAAGCGTCTGCGAAGGCGACCGCTTCGGCTTTAATCTCCGGCGTAGGCTCAGGCGTCGAGCCGGGCGGCGGCGCTTGAATCTCCATCGTATCGAGCGAGCAGGCTGCGCCTGTGGTATCCGCCAACGCTATCACTCTCACGCGGTCGAGCGCGCCAATCAACTTTCCATCGTTCAGGCGCAGGTGCAAGTCTTCCGGGCTGAAGAAATTTCCGAGTTCCTCCATCTGGTTTGCGCCTTTGCCCGTCTTGACTCGAATCATGTAGCCTTCCGTCTCACCCGGCCTCTGCAAGAATTTCAAATAGCACTTTCGATTCGCCTCTTCGCCAAAACAGTTCAACATTGAGCCTGTCCCAAAGTAGCCTTCGAGGGCCAGCACCTTCTCGTTGTTCTCTTTCCGGCAAGCGTCAGCATATTTGACAGGGATAGCATCTGCGACGGTGGGCGTGGGTGTTGGTGTCGCCTTCGGCGCAGACATGCGTTTGATTGAAGAGCAGGAGAGAGTCGCACAGGTGATGGCGCACAGCGCTATGAAAAGAGGAGAAGGAAAAGTCTTCATGAAGGTTTCTACCGGCTCGCTCGGCTTTCGCGTGAAATTGAAAGGGCGTTTGATTCTTTACTACAGAGCGGAGCGGGCGTGCAAGGCTGCAAGGATGATGGTAGTGGGTCAGTTTCAAACACGGGGAAGAAAAGAGATGTTCAGGCAAAGGCGCAAAGACACAAAGAAAGACGCTAAGGCGCTGAGTGCTTCTTCCGTCTTGCGCGCTTTCCTTCGCGCCTCCAGCGTGAGATTCCTTCTTTGCGATGTCTGCTGTGTCTGGGAACGATTGACTTTCGCTCAAATCCAAACTAGCATTGCCGCAACTCTAAGGCACTTCGGTTAGGGATAGAGATTACCCCCACATTTATATTCGCACTTTCTACAAGCACTCTACGGCAATCAGGGAAATCAATTAACAAAATCTTTAAGGGGGAAATGATAATGAAACGCTCAGCGATTCGCATCGTGTGTTTTGCATCTGTAGCGCTCGCGCTCTTGTCCTTAATGAATTGGATGGAGCGAGGCTCAAGCGCCAGCAGCGCGGCTCAACTTAATCAGACGAAAGTCAACACGCTTCAGGCAACGCCGTCCCGTCAGGAGCCGAGCGCGGCGGGAGCCATCTCGATGACGCCCGCAGATGAGGTCGGCGTGGTAGATATGGAAACGCTGGGCATCCATCCTCTGCCTGCGCCGCTCGCTTCTAAATCCGGTTCGGGTTCAAGTCCGTTGAGCAACGCGGTTGGCAAGGGTAGAGCTTTCATGAGCGTCAGCCCGGAAGTCGTTAACCAGAGTACGACTAATGCGGCTGCCATCATCAGCTCCGGCTGGACGCTGGGAGAGAGCGTGCAGGTTTTCTTCAACGGCTCCCTCGTAACAACCATTACTGCTGGCGCGGCGTCAGGCCGTGCCCTGCTCACCTTGAACACGGGCGCGGGTTTCGGCTTCCTCACTATTGAAGAGGTCGGCGTGACGAGCGCGAAGAGGGCGGGCGGAGTCGTTCAGGTTGATTCCACCGGGCCGTATCTTGCGGGTTTAGCCATCGCGCCACACGCCGTCAACACATCGTCGGCCACGGGCACCATCGGCGTCCTCGGGCGGGGGTTTCCGGCGAGTACGGCTGTAAACGTTTACAGGAACGGAGTCTTACAAGGGACCTCAACCTCCAGCGCCGCCGGGATACTCAACTTCAGCTTCACGCCTGCGAATAACGGAAACACATCCGCCGTCTATAGCGCCGACACCGTGACAACGAGCATGGTCGGCCAGAGCATAGAGGAGCGCAGCGACGCGGGCACGCCGCCTGTCGGGGACCAGAACACTGCGCGAGCCTTCGTTGACCGCGCGGTCATCAATTCGACAACCGTCACCACCTTCATTCTGGTCGGCGAAGGTTTTCAACCCGCCGAAACCGTCAACATCACAGGCAGCGCGACGGGAACACTGGTTGCTGACACGAACGGAGCAGTCTCGGCGCTCATCACGTCAGCCACGGGCGCGAGCGTTTACAGTTTTACGTTGACCGGAGCAACCAGCGCGCGTGTCGGACGCGCCTCCGTTCTGGCAAACGCGAACGTCACGAACATTCGCGGCATCATCGTCGCGCCCGCACTCGCCACGCCCGGCAGCATCGTCACGGCCCGCGTTGATAGACTGCCTGCGGCTACTACGGGGCAATACTTCCTTGACGGCGCTCTTCAAGGCGCGACTGTGACCGATGCTTCAGGCCATGCGACCTTCCCGATCACAGTGCCCTTGACAGGCTTCGTGCATGAAGTCGGCTTTGTGCCAACCACAGGCGGAGGGCAAGCCGCAGTTCTTCTTGTCTTAGCAACTCCCACCGCCGCGCCCGCAACGATTAGCGGACAAATCAACACCCCCGACGGCGTACCGCTCGGCGGCGCTGTGATGCG
Source organism: Pyrinomonadaceae bacterium (assembly GCA_049593215.1). Classification (GTDB taxonomy): domain Bacteria; phylum Acidobacteriota; class Blastocatellia; order Pyrinomonadales; family Pyrinomonadaceae; genus JBAWGU01. The sequence continues at coordinate 6,612 of JBAWGU010000734.1, read as the reverse complement.
TTTGAGCGGCACAGCAACACGCACGACCATTAGCGACAGCGCAGGCAACTATCGCTTCGACAATTTAGACACGACAGGCTTCTACACCGTCACACCCTCGCGCGCCAACTATGATTTCAGCCCGTCCAGTCGAAGCTTCAGTCAACTCGGCGACCACACCGATGCCGCTTTCACTGCTGCCGCTACGGCAGAGATGGCGAATCCACTGGACACTTCGGAATACTTCGTCCGCCAGCAGTATCTGGACTTCCTCGACCGTGAGCCGGACAACGAAGGCTTCAACTACTGGAGCGATCAACTCGCTCAATGTGGTGTTGACACAGCCTGCATCAACTCACGCCGGATAGATGTCTCTGCCGCCTTCTTCATGGAGACGGAGTTTCAGCAGACAGGCTCATTCGTCTATGGTCTCTACAAAGGAAGTCTGGGACGCGACCCACTCTTTGCAGAGTTCATGCCTGATAGAAGCCGCGTCATCGGCGGCTCTCAGTTAGAGTCAAGCAAGCAATCTCTCGCCGAAGATTGGGTCACACGCTCCGACTTCAGAGCCGCCTATCCAGACTCTTTGAGCAACGCGGATTTCGTTGGGAAACTCTTCGACACTGCCGGACTCTCCGGCAATGCCGAGCGACAAAACTACATCAACGCGATGCAGAACGGTGCAACGAGAGCGCAAGTCTTGAAGAATGTGATCGAGAGCGACGCCTTCAGGACCAAAGAATACAATCGCGCCTTCGTCCTGACGGAATACTTCAGTTACCTCAGACGCGACCCCGACGAAGCAGGATTAGCATTCTGGGTGAACGTCCTTGACAGCCGCGAGCCAAACAACTATCGCGGGATGGTCTGTTCATTCATCACCTCTGCCGAATATCAGAAGAGGTTCGCTTCCATCGTCACACACAGCAACAGCGAGTGCGGGCAATAAGAAGTAGTTCGCGCACTCTCAAACTAAGGATGCTCTGATTAACGTGAGTTGGAGATAAGAGCCGCAAGACGACTGGCCCCGTAGGGGTGACATATCAGTAGCCCACGACGCTAGTCGTGAAAAGGTCGTTGAAGAACAACTAAGCCCCGTAGGGGCGACATAATCTCAAGAAGGAATAGATTGCCAATCCTGGATTTATGTCGCCCCTACGGGGCTTCTCTTGAGCCAGCGCCCCTGATCTTTGCTTCATCCCCATCGCTCGCACTTTCAATGTAGCTGGCGAGGTGCGACATCGCGCGGTCAAAATCATCTTCCTTCTGATTCTGCGCGCTCGTCTTGACCTTTCCGTGAAAGGATGATGAAAGCCATCCAATCTGCGCTCCGGTTGAATGAGCTATCAGGCGCAGCGTTAAATATATCCGACACCTCTAAAAAGAAGTTGCTAAGAGATAGACCGTCCCGCTAATATTTCGCTTGGAGGAAGTTGTGAAATTACTTAAGAAACAGATTAAAATTGAACGGCCTGAAAAAGAGAAGGTCACGCGCGAGCAAGCATTAAAGCGTGTGAAAGCGCTCCCCAAACGTAAGGAGAAGCTGATTGCCGCTATCCGAGAAGGTAAGAATCGAGATATTCATTCCTGACCTACCAGACCCAATCTATGACCGGATACTTGAGGAATTCAGCGATGAGCTGAGCTACGCTTTCGGCGGTTGCACGATTACATCAAGCTCCGGGAAATATCGCTCGGCGGCTGGTGTCATACTTCCAGATAAGATTAACATTCTCTTTACAGACACACCTTTTAAGTGGAAGAAGGATCGCGCCCTTATTACGCAGTATGCAGAAGAACTCTACGATATTATCCAAAGAGCGCTAGAAGGCGAAGAAGCAATCCTCATCACTGTCCATCCAATTCATCACGTCGAGTAGATATCCAGCTCCTAACGTTTGAGTTCACCGGTTGTCGTAGGCAATCCGGTGCAACGAAGGGTTAGCCCGCGTTCTCTCTGCCGAAAAAATATCTCACCTAAATCAAAGAACATGTCCGACTTTAGAGGTTACAAATTGTCCCCCAATCTTGGAGATGATGAGCGGGTCACTCCTTCTGATACGCGAAAGAGATGTTTTCTATGCGCACGATCTCCCACCTCCGCACCGCAAAATACGATTTCAACTCATAATGCAAACGGAGCCTGCCAGCCAGCCTTTTCGTAATCCCTTGCTGCTCCGCGCGCGGCGATGTGCGCGTCCGCATGTCAATGACGAATGTCGCCTCATTGCCCGCGAGTTGCTTCTCTATAATCTCTATCTCCTTCGGCTCGTTGGGGTAGAATCGCCAGCTTGAGGGTTCCGAAGCGCCGCCCTCCGCCGCCACACTGACCTGCTGGCCGTTGATGTCTTCGCGGATCTTTTCCACAGTGATTTCAGGCCGCCGGTCTTCGGGCGGCGGGCCGCCCTCGCAAGCGCCTGCTAACGCTGACAAGAGTAAGAGGAGAAGCAAAGAAATTTCTCGGCGGCTCACAAGTAAGTCCTCAACACAGGTATAAGCACTTGATCTGCGCGCCCTGCGCTTGCCAAAGGCTGCGGATTACGAAACGACTTCACAGCGTCAAGCAAGGGTGATGGCCCAACGGCAGATGTCAGCAATACAATACGAACTTATACCGAATTGCGAAACAAAATAAGATTGAGATTTCCAGCTAATCTTATGCGTTCAGCAGTTTACAGAAATGTCGAACCTTAGTTTTCGTAGCAATCTGATATTAGCTTCCCGTGCTCCGTTCCATGACCGAACAAGAATTAGCTGACCATTCTGCGCTCTAATGTACCCACACTGGAGTTCCCATAGGTGTCCACGCGAATAAAGCCGCTGCATCTTCCTCTGCCAGCCGGACGCAACCGTGCGACCCAATGGAGTCAACGCCAAGATACTTGAGGTAAGATAGTGGGCCGACAACATGCGACTGGTGAATGGCCTCGCCAGTGGTTGTGAAAAACATGGCGTAGTCCATCCGAACGTGATACGTGTGGCTGACGTAGAAACGGTGCTTGCGAAGGACTCTCCAATGTCCCGGCGGAGTCGGATGCGCATCGTCACCCGATACACAGTCAAAAACGAACACTTGCGTACCGCCATTAAAGGCGAGCAAGACTTGCCGATTCAAGTTGACTTCAATCCTCTTAGCCATGGCTAACTCCTCTTACTAGCTTATGATTATAAATAGAAGTAGCGCCCAACGCACATCACGGAGCAATCTTCGTGGCGGGGTCGCTCCAACCGCTCTGCCCCGTAGTGCTGACGGCTGCAACTCTGAACCAGTACTTCGTCCCGCTCGTCAACCCTTCCACCGTCGCCTGCGATTTCAGCGACACAGCCTTGTGTTGCCAAGAGCTATTTGTCGGCGGGTCTGCGCTCATCTCCACGACATAGCTCCGAGCCTTGCCCACCTTATCCCAATGCAAATCAATCTCGCCGTCGTGGTCGCCCGCCGTGGCCGCAAGCGCGGCTGGCGGATTCAACACGTCGGGAGTTGAGATAGTAGGAGTTCTAGTATCAAAGCCCGCGCCCCTGATCTTCACTTCATCCCCATCGCTCGCGCTCTCAACGTAGCTGGTGAGGCGCGACATAATCCGGTCAAAATCATCCTCCTTCTGATTCTGCGCGCTCGTCCTAGCCTTCGTCTCCTGTCGCGCCGCCTGCGCGTCTGTGTAAGCCGTTTCGAGTTCGGTAATGGTTGTCGTCACCTGCGCCAGTGGTGGTTGCGGAGAAGCGAAATCAGCATTGCTCGTCATAGCAGTGACAATCTGCTGCGCTTTTGCAACCTTCTCAGGGATAGATAGATTTCTGAAGTTGAGTTTAACTTTAGGCATGAGGTTTCTCCTGCTTTTGAAGCGTGAAGTTGTGAGTTTGCGAGGCTATCGTTTGCGATGTCTTTGAGAAAGACGCCAAGAACTTACGCCCGAAACCGGAATAATGCAATCGAAATCTTTATCTCATTCGAGCTTAAACTAATCGCTACACACCTCACTCAAAAACAGGCGGTTTTTAAGGGATTTCCGCAAATCAAAAGAGAATAGCAACAGGAAACACTCCAATAGCAGTTGAAAATATTCCAATAGCAACAGAGATTGCTCCGAACTCTCTTGCGACAGCTTTAATCTCACTGCTCTCGCTCTGATAGCAGTTGCAGTTGTTCCAATCTCGATTGCATTTGCTCCGATAGCGTTAGCTTTCAGAGCAATCTTTCAAAGATTAGAACAAGCACAACGAAGATTTTTCCCAATCCAGTTGCTATTTCTTCATACTCATCAGAGATTTCTTTGTTGTCTCGTGGAGTGGTTTTGTTTCCTCTGTCTTTGTTACTTAGGAGGAAATGATTAAATCCTTCTTTATCAAATTCCACATTCGTTCAATCGCACACGACGGTTTGAGGATTAACCTTCAACACTTCGGCTACTTCCTCACTAGAAGGAATAAAGATGAGTGACGTGGATGGTCCCGCTCTTTCTGGCTCTCCATCTCGGCTCTGCCTACCTGATGGCCTAACGAATCCCGGACGCTGGCGGCCTCACAATGGGCGGCCCATCTGGTGGCGACTTTCGCGGCCCCCCCGGCCCTTCCCGCTTGTCCCAATACTTCTTCAACTCTCTCTGGGATTCCTTGTATCTAGCCTCGATTTCATCCTTCTTGTCTTCAAGTTGCTTCTTCCTAATGTTGTAGATTCTCTCCGCGTTCGTCTTACAATTTTCATCGTGACAATTAGCCAGCCGTTGCTTTCTTTCTTCCTCGTTATGTTTCAATGCATCTTCTACTGGCTTTATCTCCTTCTCGTACTCTTTGTCCAGACGAGCCTTGTCTTCGGCGCGGGTTTTGCCGCCGTATAGACCAAGCTCCTGCGCGCTGGCCTTTAAGCCGAGCATGACGGAAATGGCGATAGCTGCGCACAGCACGGCCCAGCCTAAGTTGGTTCGTTTCATTGTGTGATGTTCCATTTCGGTTGAAATTCTATGGAGTGAGCTATGGCCTTCAGGCGGTCTGAACGATTCCAGAGAAACTGAGAGAGGCGTAAGCTCAACTCAAGTTGGGGCGGAGCTTATCACGCCCCGCATTACTTATCTAGCCCTTGCTGACCTATTCGGCGTCGCCAGAGTAGGCGGCAGAATCCGTGAATTGCTGTCGCATATTCGCAATGACTCAACACAACTGCTCCTGCGAATTCAACAGAAGAGTTCTTTTGTGGAATAGGTAGTCGGCGGTCGGGTGAATGCCGTTGTTAGGCGCGGCACGGAAAGGGCAATTCAACGCCAACAACCTTTAAGCTAAACGATGCAGATGTGCCTCTCTATTGATTCCCGACGATTATTCATCTTTCGGTGGTCTTTGGGTAATTATCCATTTTGACTTTTTGCCGTCCGTATCGGTCAAAGTTCCTTCTATTCGGTCGTCATAAATGATCGCGTTCACAGTATAGTGATTTGGAATTTCAAAAGAGAGTTTATTCCCTTTAACCGTGTATGAGCCGCTGAACTCTATCGAAGACGAATCGGGCGAAGTCGGCACGTATCTATATCTATCCCGATACTTTAATCCGTCGCCTAAATCTACAAGGTCAGGCACTAATTTGAGTTCTACTCCGCCGGATTTGGAAAATACAGTAATTGCCGTAACTTTGGCCTCTTTGTCGAAATAATAATAGCGTTTGGCTGTCGTAACTGAACTGTCTGTATCGCCCGTTATTGATGCAGGAAGGACAATAGAATCGGTTTCCCAGATAACTCCGCTCAAATTGATTGATGAGGGTGTGGCTTTGATTGGTGAACTTGGCGGCTTGGTTTTCGTTGCTGATGCTGAATCTTCTTGCTTGCTATTGACATAAGTAATGAATTCATCTTCTGTTGGATACTTCATGTACTCGACAGCCATTTTTGCAAAATCATGCGGAGATATTTCTCTGGAATAATGTTTTCCGTCAAAACCCAAAATTATCAAATCGTCACCAGATACATCCTCTTTTTTGACTACGATAGGCGTATAGTCGGCGCCACTTGGGAAAACCAGCATCAAGCGTCCATGTCCGTCATTACGGACTGACCCAAAAGTGCTTCCGCCAAAGAAGTCACGAGAGACATAAAGATCAGTATAAGTAAGATTTCCGCCTTTGCGGTTTTTTTTGGCTAACAATCGTTCAAACCAAGCAGCGAGATTATCGATAGTCATCCGTCTGGAACATGTTTTATTCTCGTCGCACCCCACTACCCTGCGGAAAAACTGCCGCCACTCCTCCTCGGTTCCCTTCTGCAATATGAGATTGCTACTGGCTGCTTTTAGGGTGATAAATGGCAATATAGAAACCATTAGAAGCAATATCAAAAAAAACGCTGCAAACATCTTGATATGTTTCACCATTACAGGTCTCCTTGATTGACACGAATTCTGTCACCAGCTTTCGAGCTTTTCTACTGTAAGGCAAGCGCCTAACGCATAGTAGACGTACTACAAGCCGCCGGTAAAGACGCCCATTTAGGCGTCTTTGTTTTTATTCCTGCCGAATGGGCGCCTAATCACGCTAGGGTGGCACTTTTACTACTCTCCCCAGCAAAACCCAACTATTATTTTGAGCGAGGTATAATTCCACAGAAAGGTTCTTCTGTGGAATTATAAGCTTCCTTTGCGGAATATGAG
>JBAWGU010000733.1:0-6712 GCA_049593215.1 Pyrinomonadaceae bacterium | reverse complement strand
GATGAGAATAGTGCTAGCGAAGATGAGTACTGCCTCCATCTTCACTCAACCAACTGAAAACTGAAAACCGAAAACTGAAAACTGCTTTTATGCTGCCGAGGCGGAGGCGAACTTGCTCGCAAGGACGAGGCTTAAAGCTCCCATCAGGGTTGGCTGGTCTCCGAGCGTGGAAGCGGTGATGCGAGCAGAGGGCAGCCCACGACGTATGCTGCGATCAATCGTCTCGTTGAGCGCGTGTGCGACGAGCGGCCAGGCGCGCGTGATGGCTCCGCCGACAACGACAGCTTCGGGGCTGAAGCCGACGATTAAGTTTGAGATGCCGATGCCAAGATAGTGCGCCGTTTCGACGAGCGCAGCTTGTGCGCCCTGCTCTCCTTCGAGCGCACGGTCAACGACATACTTGAGATCAATTCTCACACGCGAGCTTTTCTTCCGCGCAGATTCCATGTAGCGCGCGACGGCTGCGCGCCCTGAGGCGAAAGCCTCCCAGCAATCATGATTTCCGCAGGAGCAGGCGACAGGCCCGTCTTCACCGATAATCATGTGGCCGAACTCGCCCGCCGCGCCCCTCTCGCCTCTGTAAATCTGCCCGTCGAAAACTATTCCTGTGCCGACGCCTTCCGCAACGAGCACCATGATGAAGTCGCGCGCTTCTCCGACCTCCGGGCGACCGAACCAGAGTTCTGCGAGCGCGGCGGCGTTGGCATCGTTATCAATCGTCACGCTCAGACCTGTCGCATTTGAAATCTCTTCACGCACGGCGAAGTCGCGCCATTTGAAAAAGGGCACGTAGATGGCCTTACCCGTCAAAGGGTCAACGAGACCGGGCAGACTCACGCCGACGGCTTCAATCGCGCCTCTGTTTTTCTGGGCCAGTTCGCGCACGCACTCGACGACGCGGTTGAGCGTCTTTTCCCTGACAGGGTTGGTGCAAAACTCTTCCTGCTCGATGACGCGCCCGGCCAGATCGCTTGTCGCCACAGTTGTCTTTGAAGGCGTGATGTCAACGCCGATAGCCACCGCTCCCTCTTTGCGTAGACGAAGGAGCGTCGGGCGGCGTCCACCTGTTGAGACGCCCGCTCCGATCTCTTCGACGAGGCCGTCCATCTTCAGGGCTTCAACGATGGTTGAAATGGTTGAGCGTTGCAGCGCCGTCTCACGCGCTATCTCCGCGCGCGAGATAGGCTCGCGCTCGCGCACGTAGTTGAGCACGATCTGACGGTTGATGTCTCTGATCGTGTGGGAACGCGCGGCCTGCACTCGCTTTAGATCAATGCGTCGCACTCTCTTTTTGTCTGCTCCGTTCAGGTGAACGTCTCTGATTAGCGCGAGGATGGAACTTCTGCGTTGAGCATCTTAACCCAAGATGCACATGGCGAGTGGATTTTTTTTGTGCTGCCGACTCGACGCGCGGTAGTGAATCAATTTGAACCTCAAGACGACATTCTTCATCTATTCAAAGGCAGCCCTATGAAATGTTTTGCCTCAAAGCCACACTAACGTTGTAGGAGGCAGCATTACGGCAGTATCATTCCCAGGCACGATTCCTCGCAGATTTAACTGTCCGACTGATGTTTCTCGCGCCGAAGCCTCGCCTATCAAAATAGAATCAAATCGCGCAAGCAAAGTCTGTCACGCCTTGCTTGAGATTCATAATTTGAAAAATTGAAAGGGGTGTTAGATGTTTATTACTGCCGACCTGTTCTGCGCGTGGTTTGAAGAAGAAATAATGCCCCATCTACGATGGAGATACAGCATGTATCTCCCTTCATTGTTTCAAGACCCTCACATAATAGCCGAGTTGATAGAGCGAGAACGGCTATTTGAAGTAAACCATATTACGGGCGTTTTACCCGCACCGTCGCCAGATACTATTGTGCGGACGATGGTGCCCGCAGATTGGTGGGAGCAACTAAGTCGTCCCAGATTTGAGCCTGCGGAAGAGGGAGTGGTAAGAATGGACCCATTCGACCCCGTTATGGAATATTGGAATGGCTTTGAGACTCTCAGGTCTTCACCTCTTGGATGTTTGCACTTTACCCTGAACATAGCCATATTTCATGCTGAACCCGACGAGGCGCTTAGACGCGCAAAGATAGTGGCTGACACTGCCAGATTTCTGACCGCAATCTCCGGAGTCGCACCCGGGGGTGAAAGAGTGTGGAGGTCCATAGCCAGGGCAAGAGGAATAAGAAATAGTCACTCTCCTTTTCGCACGCAAGGGAATCCACCACCGAGAGCTATGACCCCGCCAAGCCCCATGACATTACGTCCTAGATTCGAACCAGAGTTTATTAGGCAGCAGATGGCTGAATATGCTCGTACTCGTCAAATGACGAGAAACGCAATGCCTTCTCCACAGCAACAGTCTGCGGCAGGACGCCGTAGATTCTGAAAGCTTTTGGCATTATCTGACCGGCAAGTTATATTTGGATGCTGCTCGCCCGCGCCTGCTCAATGTATGCGTGTTGAGGTTTGAGAAATTTTCGTGGCTACTTAACCGACGCACCTTTGCCTTCCGTGAGCGTCAATACTTGGTCCACAGCCTGCACCTCGAAAGTCTCACGCGAGCCGTCGGGCCAGACGACTTCAAGCCTGTCAACTTTGCTCGCCGCTCCCAGTCCGAAGTGTAGCCGCGTATCGTTCTGCGAAGCGTAGCCTGCGCCGCTCACAACGTCTGCGCGCTCGCGCATCTTGCCTGCGGTCACATAAGCAATCGCGCCCGTCGCGTCGCGCGGACTCTTCTTCGCCACATCTCCAATGAGACGCAGCTCAAGCCAGTGGTTCACAGTCTTGCCGACGTTATGCAGAATCGCGGGTTTTGAATCAAGATTATTCATCACAACGTCTGGCCGTCCGTCGCCGTCCAGATCGCCCACGGCCATCCCACGCGCGCACCATGCGTAAGCGAGCGCGCTGCCCGGCGCGGCCCCTACGCGCTCGAATTTTCCGTTCGAGAGATTGCGGAACAGTAGCGGCTGCTGCGCAAAGCTGGTCCCCCATTGATTTTTGTCCACAGCCGGATAGACGTGCCCGTTGGCAACGAACAAATCTTTCCAGCCATCATTATCGAAATCCAGAAAGCTCGTGCCCCAACCTAAAAATGGAATCGTTATCTCGCCGTGCCCCGCCTGAAAAGTTACGTCTGTAAAATTTCCGCTCCCATCGTTGTGATAGAGCGTGTTCGAGTCGTCGGAAAAGTTTGTGATGTAGAAATCAACGCGGCCATCGTTATCATAGTCGCCGATGCCTAAGCCCATGCCAGCCTGCTCGCGCCCGTTCTCATTCAAAGCGACGCCTGAAGGATAGCCGACCTCTTCAAACGTGCCGTCGCCCTTGTTGATGTAGAGTTGCTTCGGAGTGGAATCGTTGACGACGATAAGGTCCAGCAGGGCGTCATCGTCCGCGTGAATGAAAGCCGAAGAGAAGCCGTAATATTTTTGCGGGTCATTAACGCCAGCCTTAACGCTCACATCTTCAAACGTGCCGTCCGCTTTCTGATGATAGAGCGTGTCGCCTTCGCCTTTCAGACCGCGCGGGCCGCACATCACAGGCGTGCCGCGAAACTGGCAAAAATTCTGGCCCACGCCGCCCGGTTTATTCGCATCCGCAGGACTCGGCGGCAAGTTGTTCAAATCTATCTCTGCATAGCCGGGAACGAAAAGGTCCAGCCGCCCGTCCCTGTCATAGTCTCCCCAACTCGCGCCCGTGCTCCAACCCTTTCGCGCGACGTTCAGTTTTGAAGCAACGTCTGTAAACGTGCCGTCGCCGTTGTTGTGGTAGAGACGCGAGACGCCGAAGTTGCTGACATATAAATCTGGACGCCCATCGTTATCGAAATCACCGACGGCGACTCCGAAGCCCCAACGCTCGTTTGCAACACCCGCCCTCTCCGTCACATCTTCAAACTTCCAGTTGCCGAGATTTCGATAGAGCGCGGCGCGCGGCGGCTTCTCTTTGCCCTGCATCGCTTCCATCGTCGAGCCGTTGAGCAAGTAGATGTCCGGCTTCCCGTCGCCGTCGTAATCGAAAATCGCCACACCGCCCGAAGGCGTCTCGAAGATGTAATCTTTGGCCGCGCCGCCCGCATGATGCTTGAAAGCGGCGAGCACCGTCTGGTCCGTCACGTCCTCAAAAATAACAGGAGCTTTCGGGTCAACTATGCCGACGGTGCGACGCGAGGTGTAGCTCAAGGCCGTGCCCGTCGAGACGCCGCCCATAGGCTGCTGTGTCTGCGCTGGCTCTTTCGTCTGGGCAAACGCCGCGAGCGGCATCAGTGTCAGAAACGAGACGATGCACAGAACGAGCGCGCGTGAAAACTGGAAGCAGGGGAATTTCTGTTGTGGCATCTGATTAATTACTTGATGGGAATCAATCTTTCAACATACGCTCGCTTACAGTGGCGAGCAGTTTTGGGAAGACCTGATGGAACATACAGTTTGAGCGTCTTAACTGTCAACGCACCAAACTGATGTCAGGCGCTTCTCGCTTTCAAGTGAGGCCAAAACATTGACGAAGCAATTAAATTAAGATTATCTTGCGCGTGCTTAACTTGTTCGCTGACGATAGCCTTATCTTCGCCAGTCTCATCTAACCCCCAACTCAGAAAAGGAGTAGAGACATGGCTACTAGCAAGAAAACAACCTCCAAGAAGCAAGCCCGTTCCAGTAGAGCGCAAGCGCAAGTAAAATGCATAGAGCCTTCAGGAAAATATGCCTTTAGTGCATACGGGCAACTGCTCGAAGGTAACCCCCATGTAGGCCCTGTTGCATGGGCAGGTTATATCGAATTTAGCAAGGGCCTAATCACCGGCACTGACACCGTTAATTATTCGGACGAGAGTCCAGTAGAGAGAGAATTTTCCGGCACTTACACGGTGGAAAAGAATTGCGCAGTCACAGTCAATTTTAGTTTTACAAAAAATGACCCGCACGCCACAGCAGCAAGCGCGAGCCTCTATTTCGCTGATAAAGGGAAAGAGTTTCGGATGGTGCAAAGTGATAAACTAAGAGTCTGCTCTGGTAGCGGAACACGGGTCAACTGACATTGTTTCGCGGCTCGTGTGTTGTTGCCGCAAGTTGCACGTTTTGCAAAGAAGGGGGAAGAGGGGAAAAGGAACAGGGAGATTCTCAATGCTTCCCCTTTTCCCCTTTTACCCATTTCCCCTTTTCATCTCTTCTTTCTCATTAACAATCAAGTAACGATCAATCGCAGGATTCTCCACGCGCTGAATCTTCCCGCTCGGCCAGCGCACTTCAACCTGCTTTACGCCCGCGCCTGCGCCCAATCCAACCAGCACGCGCCAGTCGTTTGATGAAAGATAACTGCCCGCTCCGCTCACATCGAAAACCTGTTTGCGGCCCGCAGCATCCGTGACAGTGACGTGCGCGCCCGCGCCGTTGCGAGACGATTTCGCGCCGACGAGCGTGATACCTAACCAATGATTCTTCGTTCCATCGTTTCTGAGAATCAAAGGCGGGCCGTCTAAAACTGAGACAACAATATCAGTGTCTCCGTCATTATCCATATCCCCGAACGCCGCGCCGCGCGCAACCATTGGACCATTAAAAGCCTGCCCCGCAGACTGAGAGACATTCACAAACGCTTTCCCCGTGTTGCGCAGCAGCAGCGGTGTCTGCCTGTACTTCAAATAACTCGAAGTCTTCTCAATCGTATCCAGCACATGACTCTGCGCCACGAAGATGTCACGCCACCCGTCGTTGTCCGCATCCAGAAAATGCGTGCCCCAGCCGGAATAGAGCAGAGTAATCTGGCCCACGCCGCTCGTGTTCGTCACATAAGTGAACGTGCTGTCGCCGTTGTTGTGATAGAGCGGATAAGTCTCATTTGAAAGCACGGTGATGAAAACATCCGGGAACCCGTCGTTGTCATAATCCGCAGCGTCAACGCCCATCCCCGCAAACGTCTTCCCGTTCTCGTCGTAACCCGCGCCCGCGCCAAGAGCAATGTCTTCAAAAGTTCCATCGCCCCTGTTTCTGTAAAGCGACTGCCGCACGCTGTCGTTTGCGACAAAGACATCCACGAAGCCGTCCGCATCGAAATCGGCAAACGCGACGCCCAAGCCTTTCCCGCCGGGGTCTGCAATCTGAGCCTTAACGCTTACATCTTCAAACGTGCCGTCCTGTTTTTGATGATAGAGAATGTTGGTCACGCCTTTGAAATTGTCCGGGTGACAGAAAGCGCGATAGCCCGGTCGCTGCTCGCCGCAGTAGAGCGAGCCGCGCTCGAAATCCCATTCCATGTAGCGCGCGACGAAGAGATCGAGACGACCGTCTCTGTCATAATCAAACCAGCCTGCGCTCGTTGACCAACCACCGCCGCCCACGCCAGTCTTCTTTGTCACGTCCGCAAACGTGCCGTCGCCGTTGTTGTGATACAAGATGTTCGCGCCATAACCCGTGACGTAAAGATCAACGTAACCGTCGCCGTCCGTATCGCCCGCCGCCGCGCCCATGCTATAGCCTTCGCCCCTCACGCCTGCGCGCTCCGTCACATCCGTAAACGTGCCGTCAGCCTTTTGATGATAGAGACGATTCCAATATTTAGCCTCACGCTTATCGGGCATCGCATCTTTCTTCATCGGATCATCTATGCGCGCACCGTTCGTGAAGAACAGGTCCATCCTTCCATCGTTGTCATAATCAAACATGCACACGCCGCCGCCCATCGTCTCCAACAGATACTTCTGCGA
>JBAWGU010000732.1:0-2768 GCA_049593215.1 Pyrinomonadaceae bacterium | reverse complement strand
ACTCAAAACAACGGACAACGGACAACGGACTACGGACAGCTTTTCTTTCATCATTGCTTTTCTAAGTGTCTCGTTGGAGCTTCCGCTCCGAGGTGGCGCGTTGTGCCTTCGGTGACGCTGGGCGGCGGCTCTACGAGTTCAGAAGTATTCCGGCGCGGCGGAAGTTCGCTCGCGTGCGCATAGTTTGTGGAATCGGATTCGGGAAACAATCTTGCTGGCTCTGCTGCTGAACGCAGAGCGGGCGCGTAGCGGTCTTGCTGCCTATAACGAACAAGCTCTGCGATGCCTGCGCTCAAAAGCGGCGCGGCGGGAAACAGCATCCACCACCAAATCCCCCAATGACCACTGAACACAGGGATGAAGACCATCGCCAGAAAGACCAATCCCATCGCCAGCTTCTTGATTCCGCTCTCAAGGCTCGGCGACCCATCGCCTCTGTCTCTACGCCTGTGACGCATCGGCTCTTCCGGGACTCTTCCTGTCAAAGCCTGCGACACCGCGCCGAGGTCCGTGCCGCACTTACGACAAAACCTTGCATCGTCTAAATTCTGCGCCGCGCATTTTGGACAGTACATGTGCTTCTCCTAAGCTGCTCTCGAAAACAGACTGTGATAAGAGCATAGCTCTAAACAACAGCCTTGCCAATTAAGAAACGATGAATGCGGAATGATGAATGATGAAGTAAAGACAAAAGGCTTTTCATTCATCGTTCATCATTCCGCATTCATCATTTCTTCCTTTCGCTTCTCTGGCGCAACGCTTCATAAAGCACGATGCCTGCCGCGACAGAAACATTGAGCGAAGAGATTTGCCCGCGCAGAGGAATCCGCACCAGCGCATCGCAACGCTCGCGCACAAGACGATGCAGCCCCGTTCCCTCACCGCCCAGCACCATCGCGCAAGGCTGCGTCCAATCCCATGCAGTGTAATCCGTCTGCGCCTCCGCGCTCGTCCCTATGGTCCAGATATTTCGCTCTTTCAACTCTCCAATCAAACGCACAAGGTTGACGACGCGCGCCACAGGCACATGCTCCAAAGCTCCCGCCGAAGCCTTAGCCACAGTCTCAGTCAAACCAACGGAGCGACGCTCAGGAACGAACACGCCGTGCGCGCCCGCGCATTCCGCTGTCCGCAGAATCGCGCCAAGATTGCGCGGGTCTTCAACGCCGTCGAGCACGACAGCAAGCGGCGGCTCGCCAACGCCTATGCGTGACGAGAGCGCATCAAGCAACTCATACGCATCCGCATAACGCGCGGCAGCAACAGTCGCAACCACGCCCTGATGATTCGCCCCTTGCGTCGCGCGCTCAAGCTCTACGCGCGGCGCATGGCGCACAGGCACGTGCGACTTGTGCGCGAGATCAACCAGCTCGCGCAGGCGAAAATGTTGCGCGCCGTCCGCGATAGTGATGGATTCGATTCTTCTCTGCCCGGCTCGCAGTGCTTCAAGGACAGGCGCAACGCCGTAAAGTTTTGCGCTCGCTACAGGCTCATGCTGAAGGGAAGAATCTTCCCGCGAAGATTCTGAATTTTCCGGCGAAGAGCGAGACGAGCCGTCGCGTCGAGAAGAGACGGAAGAGCGTGATGAAGAATGTATCGCAGGACGCGCTGAACGTTCTTTAGCGCGCTCTTCATCCTTCATTGACGAGCGCGCACCTTCTTTTCTTTCCTGATTAAACCGATGCTTTCCGCCCGTTCGCCTGCGTTCATCTCGGCTCATGATTCCTGCGTCTCTTTCAAGTTTGCGCCGCGCAGTTTCAGATACTGGCGCAGGCGCGAATAGCGTGTGAACTGAGTTTCGTTGTCGCTCGTCGTCACTTCCGCGACGTTATATCTGGCGATTCCCTTGCGACGCACGCCGCTCGATTGAGTGCGCTGGTCAAAGGGCCACACAGCCGCGAGCGCATGACGCGCCTGCCTGTAAAAATCATCATACTCAGCCGCAGGCGCGTGTGCGCGAAGCTCTTCCGCGAGCTTTGTGAAATTTTCTGCCGCGAGGATTCTCATTTTTTTGCCGAGACATGAATAGTTGAAACCGTTTGCGCTGACACGCCAACCGCCATCCAGATGTACCGTGTAAATATCCAGCACAGAATCATCCGCGCTGGTCTCGCGCGCATTCACAATCTCTTTATCATCTCTGCGCCCGCGCTTCTCTTCAATCTCTACGCTTTGGACCACCAATCTTCCCGTGACGAAGAGAATAATCTCCGACCATGCCTCGCGCAGGCCCTCGACGCTTCCCATCTCGTAGCCGATTAAATATTCATCCGTGAACTTGAAAGCGCGAACTCGTTTCGGAGGCTTTATCTCAACAGCCAAATCCTCATCCGCGAGAATCAGAGTGTCCATTCCGAACGCGCCGAGCCTTCTTTGAATCAACGCCGCCTCATCAAAACTTGCGGCGCGCGCAAGCGGCAAAGGTTGATTGAGGCTCAGGATTTTTCTTAAGACGGAAGCATCCATCCTTAACACTGCCGCCGCCTCTCTGAACCCTTCTTCGTTCAAACGCAAATTTGCGTTGGGCAGAAAGATGCTGTTGAAGCCTTGCTCACCTTTATCTAGGCGTCTCAGCGTCGGCATTTGCAGAGCCGCGCTCGCCTCCGTGACAGGAAGCGGCGTGCCGCAGTAGATGCAATTAGTGCGCGTCGGCCCGTTGGCGCGCGAACAACGCTCGCACTTTACCATCTGCTCCGGCGTAAATGCCTGAACCCTCTCCGGCGAGGCAGGACCACTTACATCGTCTTCTTCTTCAATCACAATTTTGC
>JBAWGU010000731.1:0-2897 GCA_049593215.1 Pyrinomonadaceae bacterium | reverse complement strand
GAGCAATCCACCACGAGCCATAATCCAATGGACTCGTTGATTCAAGCCTGTTGCGGGATGCCTGACCAACGTATAACCAACCTTGTCAACGCGCGTATCGAAGGGCATGAGAGAAGTCTTTGGCGTTAAGTCTCGCGCTTGTCGGTAAGTTCCATCACGCAGCATGAAGTCATGGTCTGGTGTGCAGAAAATTTCCCTCCCGTTATCCAGCGTCACTTTGACCAATGGAGCATTCGATCTTGTTTTCTTCGCCGTCGCTTTGGCTACCACTATCTTCTTCTCTGCGGAGAGTGCATAAACAAATATTTCTTTATTGGGCTGGGCCAATTCGCCGATAGGATAAGAATGACCGTTAGCAGTAGGAATAAGAGTATCAGCCGTAAAGCAACCTATGTCGTAGCCCACAGGCCCCATGGCTACTGCGCCGCTCTCAACATCTGTGATGAGCACGCAGCCGACAGGCACGCCGTAGCCGTAGTGTGTGTCGGGCGTGATGACGACCATGCGAACGCCGGGAAAGCGCGTGGCGTTGACAATTTGGCGATAGAGAATGTCTTCCGTTTGCTGCAAGAGTGTCGGAGTGAGGAAGAGACGCACGGGCACATCGCCAATGTCTTCCGTTTGCAATTCATAAAAGCCTTCGCCGTTCCAACGCGCGAGATGTTTCCAGTTGTCCGCGTTCTTCAAAGCCTTCGCCACTTTCAAGGCTCTGGCATCCGCCTTCGGTTTAGTCATTGCTTGAACTCCCTTATGTTCGATTCTAAGTAAGAGCGGTTCTTAATTTATTAATCGTTCCAACGACAAGGCGTTAATAATCTCAACTGCCAGATTCTCCGCACTCTTATCTTCAGTTGCGTTGATGCGCAGCGTTGCTAGCTTATAGTAGTGTTGCCGCTCAGTATAAAGCTTATGCGTGCTCTGAGGATCAGGCGCGAGCGGGCGCAACTGCTGGTCCTGCATGATTCTTGACCAGCATAACTCGAAGGGCGCGTCGAGCCAGATTGTGATGCAATCGTGTTCATCAATCATCTGGCGATTTCGCTCAATGGTCCACGCGCCGCCGCCAAGCGCGATGATGCGCGCCGGGCCTGTTTCAAGAACAGAGCGCAAGGCGGCTGTTTCTGCCTGACGAAAGCGGGCCTCGCCTTCGTGCTTTATTAAATCAGCAATCGTGCGCTGCTCGTGTTCAACGATACGGTCGTCGAGATCAACCATCTCGCAATGAAGTTGGCGAGCGAGTGCGCGTGCCACAGTTGTCTTGCCAGCGCACATGAAGCCTGTGATGACTAGCGTGCGCGGCGCGTGTGCGTTCATCTCTCTGTCACCGAATCGAGCAGGTCGAAAAATTCGGGGAACGAAACGCCGACACACTCCGCGCCCTGTATCTCGGATTCGCCTTCGGCGATGAGCGCGGCCACGGTGAAAGCCATCGCGATGCGATGATCGCCGTGCGAGTCAATCAACGCTCCGCGAAGCGGCGTGCGTTTCCTGATGGTCAGCCCGTCTTTATGTTCTTCAACCTCTGCGCCCATCGCGCGCAGGTTCTCAACGGTCGCGGCTATCCGGTCAGTCTCTTTCACGCGCAACTCTGCGGCATCAAGAATCTTGAGGCCGCCTAGGACCTGTGTACCGACGACGGCGAGCATCGGAAGCTCATCTATCAACTGCGCGGTGAGCGCGCCGCTAACGACATTTGAGAGGCCCTGCTCAAGCGGCGCGAGTCCTGCGCCGCCCGTGATCTGTATGTCGCCAAACGGCTCGTTGAAATCTTCATCCAGCCAGCCCGAATCGCGCACCTCCGTTCGCACGTCAACGCCCAGCCCGCGCAAGACAGGGATGACACTCCGGCGCGTCGGGTTCAATCCGACATCTTTAATCTCAAGTTTAGAAAAAGGCAGCAGCGCGGCGGCGGCAATGAAGAAAGCTGCGGAAGAGATGTCGCCGGGAACCGTGCCCTTGTCGCCCTTGTATTGAAAGAGACCTTCGATAGAGATTCCTTCGCTGTAGGTTTCGCTAATCTCTCTGCGGCTGACGTGAACGCCGAACCATTGCAGCATACGCTCCGTGTGATCGCGCGTCTCGTTTGGAGTCTCTATCACTTCCGTGCGATCAATCGCGTTAAGACCTGCGAAGAGAATGCAGGATTTAACCTGCGCGCTGGCGACGGGCATCTTATAGGAGATAGATGCAAGCGGCCTGCGGCCACGTATGCGCAGAGGCGCGCAGCCCTGCCGCGCTTCGACCTCAGCGCCCATCAACTCAAGCGGCTCGATAATTCTCTTCATCGGGCGCGAGCGCAGGGATTTATCTCCCGTAAGCTCTGATGTGAAATCCTGTCCGGCAAGAATCCCTGCGAGCATACGCATTGTCGAGCCACTGTTGCCGCAGTCGAGAGCTTCAAGGGGAGCGCGCAACCCGTCGAGTCCGACGCCTTCAACGCGCACGCTCGCGCCCTCGCGCTCTATCGAAACTCCAAGCTTCTTCAAACATGAGAGCGTCGAAGCGCAGTCTGCGCTCGTCGAAAAGTTGTTGATGACGGAAGGCCCTTCGGCCAGAGCCGCAATCATTGCCGCGCGGTGCGAGATAGATTTATCTCCCGGCACACTCAAACTCCCTCGCACGCGGCGCGCAGGCCGTATCTTCATGCCCTGATGATACAACAGAGCAGGGATGAGGGATGAGGGATGAGGGATGAAAAGGTTTGAATAATTGATTCAATTGAGAGATTAATTCAATTGTTCATCCCTCATCCCTCATCCCTCATCCCTTTCTAGACATGCGGGTAGCGGGCGTGTTACACCCTGCATCTTCCGGTTCGCTTTCCGAAGTTTTTTAAAGAGAAGCCAGAGGCCCCACCGGACGGCTCTCGGGAAAGGCCACGCTGCAAGAGTTGTGAC
>JBAWGU010000730.1:0-1624 GCA_049593215.1 Pyrinomonadaceae bacterium | reverse complement strand
GTTGAGTACCCGCCCGCTACCGCAGGCGGTTCTGACTACACGATTCACGACCTCTCTTTCTACTGCAACTTAGTATCAGATTGCAAAACAGTCAGCCACAGAGACACAGAGGCACAGAGGAAGAACTAGGGTAAAAGGGGAAGAGGTGAAAAGGGTAAAGGGAAGATTGAAAGCCGCGTGTCTTTCCCTTTTACCCTCTTCTCCTCTTACCCATTTCCCCTTTCTCGATTTCCTTCGTGTCTCTGCGGCTAAGTTTTGAACTCTTGCGAGCCAGAGACCACTTGAGCGCAGGCGGCGTGACAAGTGTCGTGATGATGACCATGATGACGATTGCGCCGAACGTCGCTCTGCCGATGACAGGCTCAGGCAAGCCTTCCGCATTGGGAAGCGTGAGCGTCGCGCCGATGCCTGCGAAGATAAGGCCGACCTCGCCGCGCGGAATCATGCCGAGACCGATGGAGAGGCGATTCAATTCGCGCTCAACCACTGCAAGCGAACAGACC
Organism: Pyrinomonadaceae bacterium; assembly: GCA_049593215.1. Taxonomy (GTDB): domain Bacteria; phylum Acidobacteriota; class Blastocatellia; order Pyrinomonadales; family Pyrinomonadaceae; genus JBAWGU01. Next base: position 1,121 of record JBAWGU010000730.1, on the reverse strand, counting down.
TGCTTGCCGATGATGGCGGCTACCGTCAACACAAAGGCGAAGAGCAACAGGTCACGACGGGCGAATGCGCGCAAGTCAACCTTGAGTCCCATCAAGACGAAGAAGATTGGAACCAGCACTGTACTGACGGGCGCAATCAACTGTTCCAGATCGTGCTTCGTGTGATTGGGCAAACGCTCGAAGTGTACTTCATCCAGCACAAGCCCTGCGGCAAACGCGCCGACGATGAAAGCAAGCCCAATCGCATTCGCCGCCCATGCCAGCAGAAAACAGAAAGCGAGCGTCACGGCAAGCAACACGCCGCGACTCTCAAAGCGTCCCATGCCCCGAAACAGTTGCGGCACAACGTAGCGCCCAAGAGCGAGCGCGCCCGCCAGAAACAGAACGGCTTTAACGGCGATAAAGGCAACGCTCCACGCCGAAAGAGACTGGCCCTTCCCCGTGGCTTCGATAGCTCCTTTAACAACCGCCAGAATCAAAAGGCCCAGCACGTCGTCAATGACAGCCGCGCCGAGGATGATGCGCGACTCGCGTTTGTTGAGTTTCCCTAAATCCTTGAGGACGCGCGCAGTGATGCCGACGCTCGTCGCGCACAGCGTCGCCCCGATGAAAATGTGGCCCAGCCGCGCTTCATTCGGAAGGAAGTAAGCGGAGACTCCCCAGCCGAGAAAGAAAGGCGCAACGACGCCAGCCATTGCGACAAGCAGCGAAGACCAACCGACCTCCAGCATCTCTCCCAGATTCGATTCGAGACCGACTTCAAAGAGCAATATGATGACGCCTATCTCTGCCAGCGCGCCAATCACTTCATTCGTCTTCAAAGCTTCGACTGCTGTAAAGCCAAATAGCGCAAGACTGCCAACGACGATGCCGCCGACGAGTTCGCCAAGAACTGCTGGCTGCTTAAGCCTTTCAAAAATCTCGCCGCAGATTTTTGCGACGATGAGAATGACAGCCACGCCTATCAACACTTGAGGGTCAAGGCCGTGCGGCGCATCACTTACCGCATTCGGCTGCGATTCTGCAACGCCGTAGGCGAAGGTCGTCCCCTGCATCACAAAGAGGCACGCAAGCACGATAAAACTCACAATCAAGTTTTGTCTCATCGTTCGGCAGAAAGG
>JBAWGU010000729.1:0-7024 GCA_049593215.1 Pyrinomonadaceae bacterium | reverse complement strand
AGCACGCGATGGCCTGTTCTTTCATCACGAGCGCGGAATATCAACTGCGCTTTGGTTCACAGGTAACGCATACCAATCGTGAGTGCCCGCAGTAATGGTAGTGATGTAGGCAGAAGGTGAAAGCCGTTGGGCGATAATGCGTGACGGCTTTCTTTTTGAGTACGAGCTAGACAAATAAAGATAACCCTGCTTCTGCTTTTTCTATCTGTCTGCCTCTGCGTCTCTGCGTCTCTGCCTTGAGTGATCATCTTCCTTCTGAATGAATTCAAGTTGACCCATTACCCACAAACCCGATTGACGCTGCAGACTTCTTCGTTTGCCAGCATTACTACGACTTTCTTAACCGTGCGCCCGACGCGGATGGTCTGGCATACTGTAGATGATTAGACTCAGACATCCCATATTTTGAGGACCACAATCAGGAATGCCCTTTGATCTCCAACCCGTTTTGAAAGGCGAGCTGCTCAAACTCCGCCCGCTTCGAGCCGAGGATTTTGATGACCTTTACAGTGTCGCGGCGGACCCGCTCATCTGGGAACAACATCCCGTAAAAGATCGCTATAAGGAAGAGGTGTTCAAGGAATTCTTTCGTGAAGCTCTGGAATCCGGTGGCGCGCTCGTCGCTATTGATTCCAAAGACGGTCAGGTCATCGGGTCGTCGCGCTTTCACGGATACGATGAAGAAAAGAGCGAGGTTGAAATCGGTTGGACGTTTCTGGCAAGGACGCACTGGGGAGGCCGGTACAACAGGGAGATGAAACAGCTCATGCTGCGGCACGCCTTCAGCTTCGTTGAGAGCGTCATCTTTATTGTCGGCACAGAGAATTTGCGCTCGCAGCGCGCAGTGGAAAAGATAGGCGGAGTCCGCGTGGGGTCAAGGAGCGACGCGAGTGGCCTGGAAAGTTTTGTCTATCAAATCACTGCTTCAACTTTCGCGCGAGGAAGAACGTAGCTGAAAGCGAATCTCAGAGCGCAAGTGTTAGCGGCGGCAGTGGCAGCAGAGAATCGTGCGGCGTCATTCCGTTTGATGACAGCCTGCAATGAATGTAGCTCCATACAAACGCATAAGGTCAACAGCAACGGAAGATCATGAGCCTGCATGAACAGGCGACAGAGGCAGCGCATCATCAACCTCTGCCGCTTGCTCGCGCAGTCTTTTTGCGATATCCGCTTATATCTATCTCTTCACAACGGGCAGCATAATCAGAGAAGCGTTTGCGCCGTTATGATAGACGCGCTCGGTCGCTTTTTGAAAATCTTCGTTTGTGCCAAGCTTGTAGTTGGGCACGAACTTTTGCGGGTTGCGTGCGACGAGCGGGAACCATGTGCTCTGGATTTGCACCATGATGCGATGCCCTTTCCTGAAGGTGTGCGTCACGCCGGGCATGACGTAAGAGATTTTTGCGGGCGTGTTCGGCCTGAGCGGTGCGGGCTTTTCAAAACTGTCGCGGAAGCGCGCGGGAAACGGCTCGCCGCGCAGGAGCATCTCGTAGCCGCCGGGTTGAAACTCGTAAGCGCCGGAGCCGCTCGAAGGCTTCTCGCCCGTAGGGTATTTGTAGTTGTCAGGGAAAACGTCAATCAGCTTGACGACGAAATCCGAATCCGTTCCGCTTGAAGAAATGACAAGCTGCGGCTTGATGTCGCCTGCGATGGTTAAATCTTCTGTCAAAGGCTCGGTCTGGTAAAGGAGAACGTCAGGGCGAGTTGCGACGAAGCGCTGGTCCTCTGCCATAAATTCGCGCGGGTAGCTGATCGTAATCTTCTGCGTGTACGGGACAGGATTCCAGGGGTCGCTCACGTATTCGTCATAAGCCGCGCTGCCCGCCCCGCTTGCCGATTTCGTAAACGAGAGCTTGCCGTTTGCCTGCAAATAAAGCGGCGTGTCTGTGGAGACGGACGGAGACCACGTTGCAAAATCTCGCCATTCGTTTGCGCCTGTGTCAAAGACGTTGACTTCCTTGATCTGCGCGATGTCGCCTTTGTCTTTGAGGAAGTGGTTGAAGAACGGCAGCTCGAAATTTTCGCGGTAATAGATTCCTGTCTTCTGTCCGAAGTAAGCTGTGCCGAGCCAGTCGCCGTCAGAGCGCGCCCAGCCTCCGTGAAACCATGGACCAACAACGAGGACGTTGAAGATGCCGGGATTCTGGCGTTCGATGTACTCGTAAGTTCTGAGCGTGCCGTAGAGGTCTTCGTTATCGTACCAGCCGCCGACGGTCATCACTGCGGCCTTGATGTTCTTCAGGTTCGGCAGAATGTTGCGCTCCTTCCAGAACTGGTCGTAGTTCGGGTGCGCCATTATCTGGTCCCAAAACTTGATGCGCGTGCCGAGTTGCTTCTCGTAAATGTCGCCGGAATTTTTCAGCCCGCCCATCTCAAGGAAGAACTTGTAACCATCATGCGTTCCGTAGTCGAACCGTTTGAGATAATCAAAAGTCGAGGTCGGAGTAGGGCGCGGCTGGCCGAACCATGTAAAGAAGTCGTAGTTTTGCACGAGCCACAGCGCACCGTTATGGTGCTGATCGTCGCCGCGAAACCAGTCGCCGATAGGAGCCTGCGGCGAGATGGCTTTGACGGCAGGATGAGAATCAATCCCCGCCATAGAAGTGTAGAAGCCGGGATACGAGATGCCGTAAACGCCAACGCGCCCGTTGTTGTTCGCTACGTTTTTAATCAGCCACTCAACCGTGTCGTAAGTGTCAGAGGTTTCGTCAATCTGCTTGCCCGTCTTGTGCGGAATGTACGGGCGCACGTCTTCGTACTCGCCCTCGCTCATCCAACGCCCGCGCACGTCCTGATAAACAAAGATGTAGCCTTCGCGCGCAAAAAGCTCGTCCGGTCCTAAAGAGGGTGCGTATTTGTCAGGGCCGTAAGGGGCAACGGTGTAAGGCGTGCGGTCAAACATGATCGGATACTTCACGGAAGTATCCTTCGGCTCATAAATCGAGGTGAAGAGCCTCACGCCGTCGCGCATCGGAATCATCACCTCGCGCTTGGTGTAATTGCTTTTGATGTAGTCGCGGAGTTCAAGCTGCTGTCGCTGACGCGGCGTTAGCTCCTGCGTGACGGATGCGAACGGGAACACGACGAACAACAACAGACCAGCCGCCAGACTCAAGAGACGATTCGGTTTCATAGTTTCCCCCATAGAAGTTTGAGCGATGAGCTTTTAAGCGCATTCTCTCTCAATCAGGAGAGTAGAGGCAAGACTTATCTACGAACTGTTTACACAAATGGATGAGCAAGGTCGGACATTTCGCAATTTCCTGATAGGCCATCAGCCTTCTGCGGGAGAACGTAGCGAATGTCACCAAACAGTTGAGATATTAGACAGTTTGCCGATTTTTGTGTCGCAAGTAACCAACGGAAGATTCAGCGCAAACGCCGTTGCTGCGATGATGCGATCCGGCATGTCTGGAACTGTTGAGCGAGGAATTTGTGACAAGATGTCTGCTGTTGTTAAATCGAGGGCAGCAATGGTCAGGACAGTGGTTGGGTCTTTAATCTCTTTGAGAATGTTCTGATAATCGGTTTCCGTGATGGTTCCCTTTTCAACAAGATAGCGCAATTCAATAATGACGATGGCGGGAATGTAAATCGCGTCGCCTGCCTGTTCAGCCGCAGCCAACACTGTGTACGCGTTGGCTGACAAGCGCGTCGAATTATTCAAGTACCAAATCAACGTGTGAGTATCAGCAACAAGTGCGCTCATCCGGGTTCTTCACGCGGAAAGCTGCGCCACATCTCGCGCCTCACGTCTTCAAGGTCTTCATCAAGCGTGTCCAGGTCCATTTGCAGAGCGCCGCGCACGCTGCGAAACCTCTTTTTCTCTTTACTGCTTTCGGCAAGAGATTCGATAAAAGCAAGAGCCTCACGTTGTCGTTCAGGCGGCAGCGTCGCAACTTTCTCTGCAATCGTTTCGATTAAGTTTGGCATGGCGATTTAAGCTCTTAATCCGAACGAGACAAAAGTAACCTGTCCGCGCAAGGCTCTGCAAGATTGGCGATGGCTGTGATTAGCTCTCGCGGCTCGACGGGCTTCGGGACGAACATATTGAACCCGGCGGAGAGTGCGCGGGCGCGGTCTTTGACTCTGACATACGCGGTTAAGGCTATTGCCGGAAGTTGCACGCCTCGTTCCGCTTCGCGCGCTCTGACCTGAGCGATGAGCGAGTAGCCGTCTTCGTCCGGCATCGCCAGATCGGAGACCAGCACGTCGGGTTTGAACCATTCTAAGACTTCGAGCGCTTCGGCGGCAGAGGCGGCTGTCTGCACTGTGGCCCTGTACTCTGTCAGCGTGACGTTGAGTATCTGAAGCGTGTCGTGGTCGTCGTCAACTAAAAGCACCTGCACGCCGTCAAGAGATGGAAGAGGAGCGAGGCACGCTTCCACTTCTGCATCCTGATGCAAGCTCGCGGCCTCTCTTCGACGGCCTTTCGCGCGAACGGGAGAGGGCGCGAGAGGAAGCGTGATCGTAAAGGTTGCGCCGCATCCTTCACCCAGACTCTCAACGCGAACTGTTCCGCCGTGAAGCTCTACCAAGTGACGCACAATCGCAAGTCCCAAGCCAAGCCCGCCGTGCCTGCGCGTGCTTGTGCCGTCAGCCTGACGGAAGCGGTCAAAAATGTATGGAAGAAAATCTGCGCTGATGCCCTGCCCCGTATCGCTCACGCGAATTTCTACGCTGGAGCCTGCGCGCTCAAGTCTGACTTCGACGCGCCCGCCCGCAGGCGTAAACTTGATGGCATTGGAAAGCAGGTTCCAGACGACCTGTTGCAAGCGGCCCGGATCGCCTGAGACGTGGCGCGCAGAAGGGTCCAGCGTCACGCCAAGTTGAATGCCTTTTGAATCAGCCGCCAACTGCACGGCATCAATCGCGGCGTTGACGACAGACGCCGCATCAACCGCTTCGATGTTGAGACGCAGTTTCCCTGTAATGACACGCGAGACATCTAAAATATCTTCGACCAGTTGAGCCTGCGAGTTGGCGTTGCGCTCAATGGTTTCTAAGGCGCGCGTGACGGTGGCTTCGTCCAGCCTGCCGTTGCGCAGCATGTGCGACCATCCGATGATTGCATTAAGCGGCGTGCGCAACTCATGTGAGACCGTCGCCAGAAACTCGTCCTTCAAGCGATTCGCGCTCTCGGCTTCGGCTCTTGCCATCTGCTCCTGCACGAACAACTTTTCGCGCTCTGCCAACTGAATCTCCAACTCTTCTTTCACAGCCCGCAGTCTGTTTTCAGTTTCCTGACGTTCCGCAATCTCCGCCTCAAGCGATTTTGCTTTCTGCTGAAGATGAATGATCGCACGCAAGCGGTCATCTTCGCCGACCAACTCCGTATAGCTCTCTGCGGGGATGACGCGCGAGTGGCCCGCGCAAACGTGTGCGAGCGGCTCTGCAAACTGCTCTCCGCCGAGGCCGTTCATGCCATAGGCGCAGAAGAGTTGGAAGGATTGCGTCTGATGCAACTCGTTCCAAAGTCCTTCAAGGCGGATCGCGCTGTCGCATTTCCCCTCTGCCCAGAGAAGCGCGACCATCTCGCCAAAAATTCGCACGCGTTTGTGGTCCAATGCCGCACGCGCGACGATGTTTCCGATGACCTCTCTGAAGAGCGCAGGCTCCAGATCACCGTCAACCATAAATTCCGAAAGAGTCTCAGCCGCATCCAGCGCAAGATACTGCCCCGTGGCGCGTGCGGCTTCAAGGTTCAGCCCGTCTGCCAGCAACTTTTCCTCAAGCGCCGCGCGGTGCGACTCTGTTGCCACGACGATACAGGCATCGCCCGCGACAAGGCCCGCGCCGATGAAGCCGCCGAGCGAGATGATGAGGAAGGCATCCGATTCGTAGAACTGCACGAAGTGCTCCGGATCATTGAACGTGCTCCAATCAAGGCGCGGCGCGAGTTGCTGCACGGCAATATCGCTGCGCGGTATCACCTTGCGGACAGGGTTGCCATTATTTACTTCAAACAAAAGGAGCCTCCACAGTTTAGCCACCGTGTGCCGGAGTTATGTCTCTTACTCTTAGCACGTGATTGAAATTGCCGAAGCGGAGCTATCAAACCAACTGCGGCAGATGTTTTTTGATACTGGGGATTGGGCCACTCCGGATTGCTCGCGCATTCCAGACCAGCCAGGCATTACGATCTAACGGAGGGGGCACAAATTCATTCTACTATCCTTATGGTCCGAAATCCAAACTAAAGAAGCTGGGCCAAAAATGTTGGCCGACAGGCAGACCCTTTGATAGGGTCACGCAGTTTGAAAGACAAGCTGTATAGCCTTATCTTTCGTTGGCGCTTCCCGCAGGAGTTTGCTCAGTTTCGCCTGAGAGAGTTAATCTATCAAGAGAAGTATTTACAGCAACTATGCCTGCGGCATTCGATGGGGGTCTTGATGGCTGGCGAAGTAAAGCGCGCGCTATTGATCGTTGATGTGCAGAACGATTTTTGTCCCGGAGGCGCGCTGGCTGTGGCCGAAGGAGACAAAGTGGTCGAGCCGCTCAATCGTCTCGCTCAAGAATTTCTTGAGCGTGGCGACACTGTGGTCAAAAGCCGCGACTGGCATCCCGCGCAAACCAAACACTTCGCAGACTACGGCGGGACATGGCCCGTCCACTGTGTGCAGGGAACGCGCGGCGCAGAGTTTCATCCCAATCTACTGGATGACTCACGCATCATCGTTGTCTCAAAGGGCATGGGCGATGAAGACTCTTATTCGGCTTTCGACAGAACCCCGCTCACAAAAATTTTACGCGAGCGCGGCATAGAAGAAGTCTGGGTCGGCGGCCTCGCCACAGACTACTGCGTCAAGAACACGGTCCTCGATGCCCTGCGCGAAGGTTTCCGTATTAAAGCTATCGAAGCAGCCATGCGCCCCGTCGAACTCCAAGCAGGCGACGGAGAGCGCGCACTGGAAGAGATGAAAGAGGCAGGAGCAGAACTGCAAGGATGAAGAAAAAGCTGTCCGTAGTCCGTTGTCAGTTGTTTTCTGTTTTTACAACGGACCACTGACTACGGACTACGGAC
>JBAWGU010000728.1:0-1890 GCA_049593215.1 Pyrinomonadaceae bacterium | reverse complement strand
TGTGGCTACCGAGTTGAATGCCGAGAATGAAAGCACTCACTGCTAGCCACGCTCAAAACAACTGACTACGGACAACGGACTACGGGCAATTCTTTTTCATCGTTGAGTCATCGCGCGTCGGCATGTTAAAGTTGAAGTTGATTCATAACAGCTCTTATCTCATAAACGAAACAGGGAGCATGGCATGATTGAGATTGTAGAGAAGCATTGGCCCATGTCCATCGGCGACGGCAAGGCTGCGCGCAAAAAGAGGCCGCGCATACTCGCCATCACCACAGATTGCTGCACGGGTTGTTCAGGCTCGCCCGCCTGCGTTGAATATTGCCCGATAGAAGCTTGCATGTTCTGGGTGCCAGACGAAGATCATCTGCCGTTTGGCCGCATAGAGGTTGACCCGTATCTCTGCATCGGCTGCCAGAAATGCATTAGCAAAGGGCCGGACGGAGCTTTCCTTGACGGCTGCCCGTGGGATGCTATCGAAATGGTCCCGACAGACGAATGGGAAGCGGTTCACGGCATCACGCTGCCTGATTTACCGCCGCCGCCACCGGAATAGCTCCGAAAGATTTAGTGAGAAGCATTCGAGCGGCTCTCGATGGCTCTGGCCGTCAGAGTCGCTTGTTGTTTGACCTGCTCCGACATTCCTTCAACGCCCTGAGCGTAACGCTGAACATCCGAGAGGTCGTCACGCTCTCCGACAATAACTAACGCGCGCAAAGCTTCGTAAACGAAACTCTCATCAGGCCCGATAGAGAAAAGCTTATCGCCCGCGCGCACAGACGCATTCTCGCTCGCCGTGACGTTGCTGATTTTTCCCGGCAGAGGCGAACGCAATTCAGCAATCTTCTCATCATGCTTGATACGCGCAAGCAGAGAGCCTTCTTTAACTGTCGCGCCCTGACTGAGCGCGCTGATGATTGTGCCATCTACTGGCGTGCTCACATCGTAAGGCTGAAAGATTGCGCGCAGCTCCTGCCGTCCGCTTACATCTTTGAAGACGGCAAGCTGCACAGCCGCGTTGCGACGCACCACCGGCTGCTCATCCTTTAAGAGTTTCAAGAGCGCGCCGTGAAACTCTTCCGCCCTGTTATCGCTTCCCGCCACCCACGCGACGGTCTTGCGTATCTCCGTGACAGGACTATCAGCCAGAGCTACAACCTGCGGATACCAACGCTTCGCCGTCTCATCCTTCTTCTCAATCCGCTCTTCAATCTGAGAGAGCGCATGAAGGACGTGCTGCGGCTTATCCTGCTCGGAGAGATACCGGCTGATCTCTTCGTCTGACAGGCTGTTGCCAAACCATGTTCCGTGCCATGTTAAAAACGTGGCGACAACAAAGAGCGCGGCAACGATTGCTATTGGCAGAGGCGAACGACGCTTCGCAGGATTTTGCAGAGCGCGCGAAGATTGCGGATTGTTTCCATTGCCGGTCATGCAGTATTAATTCTGGCAGCACACGGTGCGCTAACGCACAGGATAAATCCGGTAGAGCATTAAATAGACGATGACGCCTGTGACAGAAACATAGAGCCACGCCGGAAGCGTCCAACGCGCCACGCGCATGTGTTTCAAGAATTGCCCTTTCGACGCGCGGTACAGAGTGATGAGAATAAACGGGACGATAGCGACGGCTAGAATCGTATGCGTGCCGAGGATGAAGAAGTAGATAGGCCGCGCGAGTCCCTGCCCTGCGAAGCGCGTTGTCCCGTGAAAGTAGTGATAGAAAAGATACGAGGCAAGGAAAAGTATTGAAGCGGTGAGCGCGGCCAGTTGGCAGTTGCGATGAGCCTTAACCTGTTTGCGGCGTATAAAAAAGTAGCCGGTGACGAGAAGGATGCCGCTCGTCGCATTCAAGATCGCATTCAAATGCGGCAGAGCGGAGATAATTTT
>JBAWGU010000727.1:0-1696 GCA_049593215.1 Pyrinomonadaceae bacterium | reverse complement strand
GTGATAAGCGCGCTTGACTGCGTTTGATTTCGGCGCGCGCGCCAGATAGATGGTCGCCTGCGAAAGCGGATAAAGAGCTTCAGGCAGACCTATCAAGCGGGTGATGTCTGCCGCCGCCGCAGCCTGGACCATCGCCTGCGGGTCTGCGAGTCCGATGTCTTCCGAGGCGAGTATGCAGAGACGGCGCGCGATGAAGACGGGATCGGCCCCGCCTTCTATGAGACGCGCGAGCCAGTAGAGTGCGGCGTCCGTGTCGGAGTTGCGCAGAGATTTGATGAGCGCGGAGGCCAGATTGTAATGCTCCTCGCCGCCTTTGTCATAAGCGTAATGAGCGCGTCCCAGAGCTTCTATCACCGTCTCGCTGGTGACGTGGCGCGTGCCTTCCTTGTCCGGCGCAGTTGATTCGACCGCAGCTTCAAGTGCAGCAAGTGCGACGCGCGCATCTCCGGCAGCAGAGTGAGCAAGGCGCGCTAGAGTCTCGTCTGAAATTTTCGGATGAAGAGAGGCCAGCCCACGCTCTTCATCAACGAGCGCACGGCTGAGGATTATTGCCACGTCTTCTTCCGTCAAAGGATTCAAGACAAGTATGCGCGTGCGCGAGAGCAGCGCGCCCGTTACTTCAAAAGAAGGGTTCTCAGTCGTCGCCCCGATTAAAGTCACCGTGCCGTTTTCAACGGCGGGCAGCAGCGCGTCCTGCTGAGCTTTATTGAAACGATGAATCTCGTCAATGAAGAGGACTGTGCGCTCACCATGCGCGCGGTCTTCCGCCGCTTCGCTGATTGCCGCGCGAAGGTCTTTGACGCCGGAGAAGACTGCCGAGAGCGCAACAAAACGCGCGCTGCTTCGCTCTGCCAGCAGGCGCGCGAGCGTGGTCTTGCCCGTTCCCGGCCCGCCCCACAGGATGAGCGAAGGCAGATTGCCGGAGCCTTCAATCAAGCGACGCAACACGCGGCCTTCGCCCACAAGATGACTCTGGCCGACAAACTCGGAGAGCGTGCGCGGGCGCATACGCTCTGCCAGAGGCGCAGCGACTTCCGCGCCCTGTTCCGGCTCAGGCTCGCTGAAGAGAGTTTTTGTTGTGCGACGCGCCATCTGTGATAACCTATGATTCGTAAATGGTGAATGGTAAATGGTAAATGGAGAAAAGCAGTTCTTCTATTTACCATTTACCATTTACCATTCACAGCTTTTCAACAGCTTAGCACAAACCTGCGCGTCTGTGTGAAATGGGAAACGGCACGAAAAATCGTAAACATCTTGGATGGAACGCGGCGCATACGTTCTTCGTATAGTGATTTGAGCAGCGCATAAGCGAGACTCGAAAAGGCTACGCAAAGAGCGCTGCTCACAGAAGAAGAATCGTTTGAGAGGTGTGAAAATGAAAGAAGCGAAAGACGTGTTGAGAGTGGTCGGCATTATCCTTTTAGGTTTATTTGCGCTCGTCGTGGGCGTTCCGCTTGTGCTATCTGCTGCCGGAATCGCTCTGGGCCTCATCGGCGCGCTCTTCGGCATAGCTGTGTTTCTCATCAAGCTGGCCGTTGTGGTCGCCGTCGTTTATCTGGTCCTTGTCGGCGTGCGCTCAGTGTTGCGCTAGAAGAATCCACAAGTTTTCATCAGAGCATCCAGTCGCTTTTATCAGGCGACTGGATGCTTTTCTTTGCGTCTTTGCGCCTTTGCGTGAACCTTAATCTCACGC
>JBAWGU010000726.1:0-10992 GCA_049593215.1 Pyrinomonadaceae bacterium | reverse complement strand
TGCATGTCAGCCACACGGCGCACAGTTCCGCGCGCTACAAGATCGCAGGCCACAACGCGCTCGTCGTCTCCGCAGGCACGGCTACGTCAACGAGAGGTCGCGGCGAACCTAACTCGTTCAACATCATTCGCATCAAGCACCCGCACATAGGCGTCGAGCGTCTCGCATGGCAGACGGAGCGCAAAGCTTTCGTTCTATCTTCCGTAGAACATTTCCGTCACACGAGCGAAGGTTGGGAGCGCGTGCCCGACGAGATGGCAGCCGACATCACTTATGAAGACTGACCCGTACCGGAAACAATAGGTCAATGTAAGCTCCATGGGCCTCAAGGCGCATGGCTTTGCAGAATTTGAAGGTCGCTGGTTTTAAGAATCTTGACACAATGATTTTCCGGCGACATACTTCTGCCCTACATATTTTTATCTGAATCAGCAAACACGCTATTGATCCTGGCCTGCGCCAGCCCAATGGGTTCATCAGGAGGATGCTTATGCCGCGTAATCGCGCCGTTGGTCTTCTAATCTCCTCATTCTTTTTTGCATTCGGGGCATGGATGATCGGCACTGGCGCGTTCGGTCAGGCGCGTGACGCAAGGCGTTCTGCCACGAGCAGAGAGCAAGGTCTCGCCGCATGGGAGCAGGTCTACTCGGTCCTCATACACCCGCGCTGCATCAACTGCCATACCGCCACAAATTACCCGCAGCAGGGGGAAGACCGTCATCGCCACTTTGCCAACGTCGTGCGAGGGCCGGAGGGCAAAGGCGTGCCTGCGCTCAACTGTGCGTCCTGCCATCAAGAGACCAACGCGGACAGCACGGGCGTGCCCGGCGGACACGATTGGCACTTAGCGCCTCTGTCAATGAAATGGCAAGACCTGAACGACAATCCATTATCGAGCGCGGCCATTTGTCGGGCGATCACAGACCGTTCAAAGAATGAGAACATGGATGGGCCTGCATTGCTAAAGCATCACGCAGAAGCGGTGCTTGTCCTCTGGGCATGGCAACCGGGCCGTCGCCCGGACGGGACAATGCGCTCTCTGCCGCCATTAACCCACGAAGAGTTTGTCGCCGCGACGCGCCGTTGGGTGGAAGCCGGGACGCCATGCCCGCCGGGGAAATAGGAGATTAGCCATGAAGACGTATCAGCTCACCGTAAACGGAGAGCGCAGAGAGGTGACGGTTGATCCTTCAACCCCTCTGCTCTGGGTGTTGCGTGAAGATTTGAAAATGACGGGCACTAAATACGGCTGCGGCATCAGCGCGTGCGGCGCGTGTACCGTGCATGTGGGCGGAGTGGCGACTCGTTCCTGTGTGGTCCCAATATCGCTCATCGGAGAGCGACCTGTGGTGACCATCGAGGCGATGAGCGAAGACCCTGTGGGCCGCACGGTGCAGGACGCGTGGGTGGAAAAGGACGTGGTGCAGTGCGGCTATTGTCAGAGCGGGCAGATTATGAGCGCGGTCGCGCTGCTCAAGCACACGCCCAAACCCACAGACACCAACATCGAAGAATCTATGGGTGGAAACATCTGTCGCTGCGGAACCTATGTTCGCATACGCGAAGCCATCAAGACCGCCGCCGAACGGCTCAAGTAAGAGGAGGACGCTAAGGATGTCTTCAGCGACCAGGAATAAGAACGATCTGCATCTCACTCGTCGCAGCTTTCTGCGCGTCTCGGCAACTGCCGCAGGTGGTCTGCTCGTTTCGCTCTATCTCAAAACTCCTGCGGCAGCACAAGAGGGAGCAGGCCCGGCTCAGCCCCAGCCGAAGGTCTATCCGCCGGACGCGTTCGTACACATCAAGCCCGACGGCAAGATTGTCATTCAAGTGAACAGGCTTGAGTTTGGTCAAGGTGTTTATACATCCTTGCCGATGATTCTGGCAGACGAAATGGATGCGGACTGGTCGCAGGTGTTGGCGGAACTCGCGCCCGCCGCAGACGTTTATAAAGACCCTTTGTTCGGCATCCAGATGGTCGGCGGCTCCGGTTCTATCGCTCACTCGTTTAAGCAGTACAGGGAACTAGGCGCGAAGACGCGCGCGATGCTCGTTGCCGCCGCCGCAGAGCGTTGGAACATCACGCCCGACAAATGCCGCACGGAACAGAGCGTCGTTTATGGACCAAACGGTCAATCCGCCAAGTATGGAGAACTGGCGGACGAGGCTGCGCGCAAGCCCGTGCCCGCCAGCGTGCAACTCAAGAACCCGTCGGAATTTCGGCTCGTGGGGAAAAAGGTTCGGCGACTCGATAGCAGACCCAAGTGTGATGGCTCGCTGAAGTTCGGTCTGGACCTGGACCTCCCCGGCATGAAGATAGCGGTCGTGGCTCATCCGCCGGTGTTCGGTGCGCGCGTCAAGAGTATGGACGATGCGGCGGCACGCGGTGTTGAAGGCGTGCGCGACGTGTTTGAGATTCCCCTCGCGCGTGGAACCGGAGTCGCCATCGTCGCCGACAAGTTCTGGACGGCAAAGCAGGCGCGCGACCGTCTGAAGATAGATTGGGACACCTCCAGCGTCGAGCACCCTGACAGCTCGCAGTTGCGCGAGAAGTACAAACAACTCGCACGCACTGCTGGCCTGCGTGCTGTTGCCAACGGAGATGCAAAGTTCATCGAAGGCATTGCTGCTGCGAATATGATCGTCGCCGAGTATGAATTCCCCTATCTGCCCCATGCGCCGATGGAACCCTTGAACACGACTGTCAGGTTCGACGGCAACCGCGCAGAAGCATGGGCCGGTTCGCAGTTTCAGACTTTCGATCAGATGGCGATTGCCGATGTCCTCGGGCTGAAGCCGGAGCAAGTCACGTTTCACACAGAGATGGCAGGCGGCGGCTTCGGGCGTCGAGCCGTCGCGGATTCGCACGTGCAACGCGAGGCCGCGCAGATTGCCAAACGCCTTCGCGGCACTCCGGTCAAACTCATCTGGACCCGTGAAGATGATATACGAGGAGGCTACTACCGTCCGATGCACGTGCATCGCGTCGAAGTCGGCATCGGCGCGGATGGGATGCCGTCGGCGTGGCGGCACGTGATCGTGGGCCAATCTCTTCTGGCAGGCACACCTTTCGCCATGATGATGAAAGACGGCGTTGATTCATCATCCGTCGAAGGCGCTTCCGACACTCATTACAACATTCCCAACCTAAACGTTTCTGTCCATCATCCGACTGTCAACGTGCCTGTGCTATGGTGGCGCTCTGTGGGCCACACGCACACGGCCTACGTGATGGAGACGCTCATTGAAGAGTTGGCCGAGCGCGCTCATGTGGACCCAATCGCTTACCGCCGAAAACTCCTCAAACCTGAAGCCAAGAAACTGCTTGCCGCGCTCGACCTCATGGATGCGAAAAGCGCTGTCTGGCGTCGCAACCTCCCGAAGGGCCACGCCGTCGGATTCTCTTGCCACGAGTCGTTCGGGACTGGCGTCGCCTGCGCCGCCGAAGTTTCAATCTTGAACAAGCGGCCTAAGATTCACCGTGTGACAATCGCGGTTGACTGCGGCCTCGCAGTAAATCCGCTCACCATCGAGAGCCAGTTTCAGGCGGGAGTAGGATTCGGTTTGTCGCAACTGATGGCGAAGGGCGCAATCACGTTCAAGGACGGCATGGTGGAGCAGAGAAACTTTGATGGCTACGTTCCGCCCTACATCGTTGATGCTCCGGTTGCGGTGGAGGTACACATTGTGCCGAGCGCAGAAGCGCCGTCAGGATGCGGCGAACCGCCTGTGCCGGTAATCTCGCCCGCAGTAGTCAATGCGCTGAGCAGACTGACAGGGAAACGCTATCGTAACCTGCCGCTCGTTACCGTCTAGCCGCGCGGCAGGTTCTTCGAGACACACATCCATAAAAGGACCAACTCCTCGAAGGCTCAAACGACCAGCCAACGAATAGATTAAACGGGCAGGCGTCGAAAGCTTATGGCTTAAAGACACCTGCCCGTCTCACACTTGAATCCCTTTGTCTAATGCTTAATGCAATCTGTCGAGATTCCGTTCGCCGCGAAGAAATCATTTAACAACAATGGTTGATGCGGGCTTGTGCTTAACCAGAAGCGGTTATGCGTTACCAGAGCGTGCGGCATCGCATGTTTCGTACACACAAGAGAAGAGATAATCCCTCCATAACCCAGAAAGGTCTGAGCATCCGCCCATGTAATGTTGCTCGGCGACTGTGACAGGTGGCAGGAACGGCACGAGGGCGCAACGACGTTGGCGTAAACATCCGCCTTACTCGGCGTGCCCGCATAGTCGTACCATCCCGGCACGGGGTATCCTGTGCGTTGCCCCTGCCCCTGAACGACGCAGGTACTTGCATACATGCTGGTTATCACCTCTTCAAGCTCAGCAGATGGCGGAGCGTGACGAACGATGTCGCAGTTAAGCTCGCGCACCGTGTCCTGCGACAGATTCTGAACCGGGTACATGTTGAGGAGGTCGAACGGGATGAAGTGCGACCCCAGATCGCCCGATTGAGCAGTAAACCAGATTGGCGCACCCGCTTGCGGCGAGACGCCTTGGGGGTAGTGTCCACCATGACACACCATGCAGAGTTGCGGCACGGGGCGTTCGCCAGAGCCATCCAGATTCGCGCTCACCGCACGATTGTTGCCGTCCGCTTCCTTGTACACGTAAAATTTTACGAACGGATTGCCTTGCAGCGTTTTGCCGCTTATGTCAACCGGACTCTCTGAGCGCGAAAACTCCATCGCGACGGTCGCAACCGGTCCTGAGTTATTCAGGGCGGCGCTGTAATCATCATCGTCACTGGTGAAGCGACTGCCGTAGTTGGTGACGTAGCAGGCGTACTCGTTGCCGGTAAAAATATCGCTACCGATCTGGCGACAGTGCATGTCGCGGCCAAAGCCCAGGTCTCCACTGTTCACATACTGGAGGCTTATTTCATCTTTAGCCGGAAAGCCGTTGACCTTTTTGAAACCCGCCAGCGTTGCGCGTTTCTCAAACGGGTCTATCAGTTTGTAGTACTCTTTGCTCGAAAACTTGATTGCATCCGCGAACGTGTTGCTGTTGGTGGGGTCCAACTCCGTCAGGTTCAATGCTTCAACAGCGCCGCGACCGTGAAGGAAAGTATCAGCCGTATCACTCACGGGGAAGAATGGTGTTAGCTCGACGCTCCTACGGCAAGCCGCGTAGGGAAACTCCGGCAATTTGGAGGCGCTGGATTGCTGCCCATCGCTGTTGACGATCAGTTGATTGAGCGACTTATTCAACGGGTCGTTGATGTCAATGTTATGCTGCACGTTGCTGACATCAAGCAGTTGTATCAACGAGCCGTCAGAGTTGAGCGCGCGCAACTGAATGTTCTGATAGACGGGCAGGTTGATGATGACGTGGAAACGCTGGCTCAGGTTGTCAATTTGTTGGCTGACTACGCGATTCGTCCCGTTGCTCTGCGGGACTGTGACTTCGAGATTGAATTTCGGCGGCATCACGGCTGTCTCAAGGCGAAGACATGCCTGATTCACTTTCAGCGTGTCGGCATTGACCACCGAGAAATGCTTGACCGTGCCCACGTAGGCGTTGCCGACGCGCTGCGCCTCGCCTTCTTCCATCCACACGCCTGTTTTCTCATCGTAGGATAGAAGCGGGATTTTGTGAGGCGTTGATCCGGCGGCAAGCTGTTCCGGGTCAATCGGGATGGTCACCTGCGCCGTCTCTCCCGCCTTGATATGATATTTCTTGCCGTCGCCTTTAATCTCCACTGCGCCCGCGCCGTAACTCTGCATGACGCGCTGATTGCCGTTCCGATCCTGCGCCGTGTAATCGCCGGGCATCCCGTCCGGCGAGCGTAAATCAATGGTCGTGAGTTCCATGTTCACGTTGCCGGTCGGCGGCTTGCCGTCCTCGTCCACCAGCGCGTTGGCGGGGATTTGCACGCCGATGCCGGGGCCGCAGTCGCTATTCTTGTTGTGGCGTTGATACCTGTAATCCTCATTGCAGACGACGCCTTCCGTTAGATGGTCGCTCAGAGGGCCGGGACAGTCGGCAGGCGCGCGTGTGTTGACCACGCTAATCGGTTGCGATGGGTTCACGCTCTCAACTGATGCACGCGTCAAAACCCAGTGGCCGCCCGTGAGGCTGTTGTCGTAGATTTTCGAGACCAGCCCGTAGCCGTCCTTGCGTATGTTCATCACGTAGCGCGCACTCTCAGGAACAAAGATGGAAAAATAGCCGTTCGTGTCCGATTGCACGCTCTTTCCGTTGACTTCGATCAACGCGTCTTTGACCTTAGCCGCATCTGTGGCCGCGACGGTTCCACTGAAATGCACGCCATTAGTTGAGAGCGAAATACTCTCCTTGCTGTAGCCGCCGTGACCGTCCGAGACCAGAGCGGTGAACTCGTAAACGCCTTCGCGCGGCGGTATCTGGAAAGAGACCGTATCATCGCTCGAAGCCGTCGCCATGAAAGTGCCGTCGGGCAGTATCCAGCGATACTGCAACGCATCTCCGTCACGGTCTATCGCCAGCGCCCTGACTTTGACCGTCTCGCCGGGCGTCACCGTCCAATGCTTGCCGTTTGAGTCGTTGCTCACGAGTCCGCTAATTTCCGGCACATGCTGTTTGTTGAAAACAAGGTCTTCCTCTTTCCACCAACCGGTCTGAAACGCCACGCTACGAGCGATACTTGCTGACTCGATGCTGCCGACAAGCTGATACTTGTTCGACTCCTTAATGACGGGTAGCACATACTCGCCATAGTTGTTGACGTAAGCTTGACCGAGCGAGCTGCCGCCAGCGTCTCTGGCCGTCACGGTGGCGAAGGTATTAATTCCTAACATCGGCTCAAGCTTGCGCGGCAGCTTGCCGTCCGCGAAGCGCACCGTGCCGTAAAACATACGCGCTCCGTTTTGTGTATCCACATTCATCGGGAGCAGCCCCAGATAGTGATGCTCGTTGAACATCGGAAGGTCTGTGCATTCGTGAACGATGCCGGGCGCGCTCCAGCAAATTTTGTAACGGCTCGGCGCTTGAGACGGAAAACGGAAGCGGCCACTGAGGTCTGTGCGAACTTTCGCCAGAACTTTTTCAGTGAGCGGATCACGCAGCTCGACTTCAACGCCGGGAACGTAGATTGGCGTGGTCCTCTTCCGGGGCTTTGCGATCCCCAGAAAGCCGCTAATGTCGAATTTACCGGATGCCAGATGAGCGACTTTCGATTCAGTGACCGGAGCAGTCCGCGAGAGGATGATTAACAGCAAGGGGCTAATCAAGAATAACAACGCAGCAACTTTTTTTATGCGAGTCAACATAGTCTACCTCCTCAGGCCACCCGGCGACAGGCAGCCCTCCGTTTCAGCAGTTATCCCCTCAGTTAAATTGGAGTATCAAACGCCCAAATCTACTTAAGCGAGACGTGAAACCATCGCTGGCATCTATGTATTAGGAGTGGATTCCGTAATCCTTTAACTCCCGAAGCAGTTGATCGCCTGCTCAGGGAATGCGCTGGCGATTGAGGACACTACCCTTCAAGGTCGGTTTCAAGAGCATGTTTTCCTGGCGAATCACTTATCTTCTCAAGGCGAGAGCAAAGAGTAGTAAGTGAGGACAGGTCAGGCGCGGTGCTTATATCACTAACCTTGCAGGAAGTAAATACTCGCTCGTTCTATAAACAGTGAGCGCGACGGATGAGAGAGATGCTGGCGAAAATTCCGGAACTCAGGCACGGCGGCGAGTGTCAAAGTTCCGGCGGGGATTATCCGTTGACACGACTCGTAATCAAACTTAGACTGCGAGCGTAGTCTCCAAATCCAAAGCACACTCTCCGCGCATCCATTTCGACGAAAGGACAACTCCTCGAATGCTCAAACGACAGGCCAACGGACAACCGCTTAATCTTGTCGCGCTTTGTGTCGTCATCCTGACAGCCATGTCGCTCTCTGTTTCGGCGCGGACGTTTGCGCAAGCGGCGCAGGATGACAAGGCCGAGAGAGAAAAAGTTTCTCAGTTGATGAATCAGAGCAGGTTTACGGAAGCTCTGCCGCTGCTTGAGAAGCTGACGGCGGCAAATCCGAACGACGCAGAATTGATCTTCAATCTGGGCTTCGTCCGTTTCGCCAGCTCAAAGACTTTGAAGGGCGCGCAGGCGCGCAAGCAGGCTCGCGCTTCAGCTCGCGTTGAGCTGGTGCGCGCCAAAAAGCTCGGATTCAATCATCCTTTACTTGATTCAATACTTGAATCTTTGCCCGAAGACGGCGGCTCGGAAGATCGCTTTTCGAATAACGCGCAAGCCGACGATGCGATGCGTGAAGCGGAGGCGGCATTCACGCAGGGCAAGCTCGACGATGCCATTCTAGCTTACCAGAGCGCGCTCAAGCTTGATCCGAAGCTCTACGCCGCCGCGCTTTTCATAGGTGATTCTTACGTCAAGAAAGGGCAGCCGGAGCGCTCCTACGAGTGGTTTGCAAAGGCAGTTGAAATCAACCCTGACATTGAGACGGCCTATCGCTACTGGGCGACGGGATTGATGGACCAGGGAAAGATGACGGAAGCGCGCGACAAGTTGATCGAGGCGTTCATCACAGACCCGTACAACCGTCTCGCTCGTCAGGGTCTCATCCAGTGGGCGCAGCGAAACAACACCACGCTCGCTCATCCGAAAATTGATATTCCGACCTCCGTCTCATCTTCCGATCCGAATCAAACGACGATTACGCTCGACCCGAAGACGATGGAGAATAAAGAAGACGGCTCGGCTGCATGGATCGTCTACGGCATGGAGCGCGCGCTCTGGCACAGCAAGAAATTTGCGGAGCGTTATCCGAACGAGAAGACCTATCGCCACAGCCTCGTGGAAGAAGCCAACGCGCTTCACCTCGTCGCGCAATCCGCAAAGGAACAGCTCAAAGGGAAGCAGGTCAAGCAACTCGACCCATCACTTGCCAACCTCATCAAGCTAGACGATGCCGGACTCCTCGAAGCCTACATCCTTTTAGCGCGCGCCGACGACGGCATCGCTCAGGATTTCCCGCCCTACCGCAAAGCCAACCGCGACAAGCTGCGACGCTACATAGCGGAGTACGTTATTAAGTAAAGGCAAAGGGTAAAAGTAAAAAGGCAAAAGTCAGGGGAAGCCAGCTTTTAATTAAATCTCTCAAGATTGAGTTTTTTAATTAAAGTGGTTTCCCCACACTTTTGCCTTTTACCTTTTTACTTTTGCCTTATTTCGGCATTGGTTTGCGCGGAAGCTTCTCGTCCATCTGCGCGGTGTTGTAAACGAAGGCGGCCATGATGGTCGCGGCCTGCTTCATGTCGTCTGCCTGAATGCGGTCAAAGACATCCTGATTCGAGTGGTGCGTGCGCGTGTCGTATTCAATCTCGTCTTGAATGAACTGGAAGCCGGGCAGACCAATCGCGTCGTATGAGAGATGGTCTGTGCCGCCTGTGTTCGAGATTGAGAGAGTCGCTGCGCCCATCTCTCTGAAGGGCATCAGCCATTGACGAAAGAGCGGGCGCACAGATTCGTTGCCCTGCAAATAGACGCCCCTGATCTTGCCCGTGCCGTTGTCAAGATTGAAGTAGGCATCAAACTTTTCATACTCAGGCTTTTGAGTTACAGGGAGAGTCTGTCCCGACATCATGGCTGAGAAGGCTGCGGTCTGCGAGCCGTCACCGAGCGTGCCCAAATGTTGCGCAACGTATGCGCGCGAACCTAGAAGCCCCTGCTCTTCGCCTGTCCACAATCCTATGCGAATTGTGCGGCGCGGTTTCAAGCCTAAAGTCTGAAGGATACGCACGGCTTCCATTGCAACCGCGACGCCTGCGCCGTTATCCGTTGCGCCCGTGCCCGCGTGCCATGAATCCATGTGCCCGCCGAGCATCACGACTTCATCTTTGAGTTGCGGGTCGCTACCGGGAATCTCCGCAATCGTGTTGTAGCCCATAGGGTCTGCGTCCTGCCACTGCACTTGCAGGTCAACTGCCATCCGTAGCTTCTGCCCCGCTTGCAGCATACGCATCATGCGATTGTAATGCTCGACGGCAACGACCATCTGCGGAATAATTTTCGGCGCGTCTTTGTCATAAGCGTTAATGCGCTTGGCCGTAAAAGGATTCTCGGCGAAAGGCTGCGGCACTGTCGCCTGCTGGACGAAGAGTGTGCCGCCGTCGCCGCGACTCGGATCAACCAGCAGAGCCGCGCCTTCGTCGTGTAAGAATTGAAACTTCTTCGCATTGAACATCGCTGCGGCACGTTGCTCAGGATTCATTTGAAAGCGGCGCGCATTGTTAGCATTCCCCGCTCGCGGATCAAGCGCATCCGCAAGCCCCAGCAGATTCTTTTCATCACGACGCGTGCCGAGCGCATCGAAGTGAGCTTTGACTTCACGCATCGGCGTCGTCAACACGATCTTGCCTTTAAGCTGCCCTTTATACTTCTCAAGGTCCGCTTCCGTCTTCGCGTCAAAGTAGATGACATCTGCTGTAAGCGGCCCGTTCAAGCTCGGCGACCACGCTTTCGGGTAGGCGATGAGCGGGATGGTTTGCGGCTCAACAACCTGCGCGGAGAAGCGTTGCAGAGACCAGCCGCGTCCGAACGGTCCCCATGCTTCGAGGTGCGCGTTCTGCAATCCCCACTCAGTCAACTTGTCTCGCGTCCATTCGTTTGAGCGCTTCATGTTGGGCGAAGCCGTCAGGCGCGGGCCGATGACATCCGACAGGTAACTTAAAGTCTGCATCACCTGCGAGCGGTTCATCCCTTCGTCCTTGATGCGCGCGATGGGGTCGTTCGGGTCTTGCGCGGTGGCTGATTGAAGAGATGAGGCAGTCACGGGTTGAGACTGCGCCGGAGTTGGAGTTGGTTGAGCGGTTGGCTGCTGCGCGAGCGCGAATGTCGGCATGAGCAGCGAGCAAAGCAGCAGGGCGACTGCCGTATAGCGTCGTATCATGGGCAAGTGTCTCCTAATAGAATTTTTGCGTTTGAAAGTCTTTGCCGGACCTTTCGGCCCGTCAAGGAGGAGTTGAAAGCGTATATAC
>JBAWGU010000725.1:0-7677 GCA_049593215.1 Pyrinomonadaceae bacterium | reverse complement strand
ACAACGGACAACGGACTACGGACAGCTTTTTACCGATTACATTCGGCGTTGCTGTGCGTCAGCACGGGGGAGAATCGCTTCTGGTATTCAGCCGAGGTGACGAATGAACAGACCATGCCTCTGAAATTGTTCGGCTCGCGGCTATTGAGCACATTCAACCAGAAGTCATAACCCTCCTGATCTGCGTCTCTCTTGAGGTAGCCGAAGTATTGCATTGCCACAAACGAGCGGTTGTATTCCGCCTGCATGAAGCTTGCATCGTCTACGGCTTTTCTCAAGGCAAGGCTGCGACTTTCGTTGAGACTTGCGCCCGCGTTATAGGTGTCTATCAACGCGTTTCGCTCTCTGGACAAATCCACGCCGGACGATTGACGCATGTTGCGAATCACTGCGTCAACGAAAGTGTCTGCGCTCACAGCCGCGCCGTACTTCTGCGCAAACTCTGCGCGTTGCACGAAGGCGTCTGCGAAAGCTGCCTTGCTTGATTCAAGTCTCCTGCCAGCGACGACAAGATTTCTGTCCGCAGAAAACTCTGCGAAGGTAAGCTGTCGGCCCAAGCCGCCTTTGTAGAGACGGTAAATGAAGCTGCCGCTCTGCTGAAACTCGTCCGACATGAAGAAAGCTGCGCTCACATCAATGCGACGCTGGCGCGTGCAGTCTTCGTCAAAGCCGCAACCGCCGATCTCGTTGGTCCAGTAGAGCCAGCCGTTTTGATCCGGCTCGCGTCCCAGAAAATCAAGATACTGCTGGCGCACAAAGATGTCTCTGCTATCAAGCGGATTGATAACCTGAGCGGATGCGTTGGCAGTGAACACAGCATCCGTCTTATCAGTCAGCAGAGAGAAAGAACGACTGGCGGGAGTGAAAGAGTAGTTAGCTCTTTCCGGCGTGACGCTGTAGAAGCTATCCGTGTCCACAGCTTCGAAGCGGTAGTAGCCGTTGCTGTCCGTAATCGTGCGCGCTTGTTTGCCGCCGCTCAGATTGATGGTCACGCCGCCGAGCGGTGCGCCGTCGCTATCCGTGACCTGTCCACTGATGAGGGCGGGCGCGGCTGTCGGGACTCCTGCCGTGACGGCCACCTCTGCGAGCGGGCCGAAGAGATATGTGGAGCGCGCCTGCGTGGTGTTGCCTGTCTCATCAACGTATTGCGCGCGTGTGCCGTTGCCGGAAGCGGGCGTTGCCGTGACAGGGATTCGCTGCCCGTTAGATGTCGGCGTCACGCTGATGCGATAGCTCAATGTCGCCCGCGCGCCAGCAGCCACCGAGCCGGGATTCCATGTGACGTTGCCTGTGCCTCCGACAGCAGGCTGAGTGAGAAGTGTTCCCTGATTCACCTGCCCAAAGCCTGCATAGACTGCGCCCGCGCCCGGCACGTTCGAGGTGACGATGTTAGCGGGCGTTGAGAATGTGACTGCGCGTGATGTGGGATTGTTCAGGTGGATAAAAACTATGAACGTAGAAGTCTGCCCGACCAGAGGCGATTTTGGACCGGAGAGATGCGAGACCAACTGGCTGAGGTAAGGCTTAGCCGGAGCCGTGCCGCTATCTGTCGGCAGATAGACTCGGAAGGCGTTCGTAGCCGGATTAGCTGTGGGCGGATTTACCGCCGATTGGAAATTCGAGAAGTAGAGGTCTGCGTAATTGCCGTTCGGACTTCCGCCTACCAGATAAGAGCTAATCGTGACGTTCGCGCTCCAGATGCCGTAGTCAAGCGCGGCGGTGTCTGTGGTCCAGCCCGTCACGCTATTTCTTACCCAAACATTGTCTGCTGACATTGTTGCGCTTGCCAGATTTTGCGTGAACTCTCCTGAGCGGCTCGTCAGCGCGATGGAGCCTACGTTGCCACTGTTGCTGTCGAAATCGAAATCGTTCTTGGCAAAGGATGCGCCTGAAGTGATGTACGGGTACAAAGCATAGCTGCGCGACTGCGTGCCGGAGGCTGGCGGGTTGACGCCGAGAGCGTTGATTGAATCGAAGTAAACATTCAGCTCCGTTCCGCCCGCGCCCGAAGTGCCGTCGTGCGCGCGTACTCCAAGCGCATTGATGTCGTCGCCGGTCGTAATGCCTGAAGACATATTCACGGTCAGTTGCCAGTGGCCTGCCGCAGTGTTCTGCGCCGTGCTGCTATCGAGAACGGCTTGCCATGCATTATCCGTGCAGGTTGTGGCGTTGCAGGTGAGCGTTGCCGCCGTTGTGCCGTCTGGACGAGTCAGCGTGTATGTGACCGAAGAGTCAAATCCGCCCCGGTCCCGGTCGCGTCCTGCTGTAGCCTCGGCTGTGCCTCCGCGCCCGATGTCCGCATCGAAAAGCTCAACGACGAGGCGCGGAAGACCTTGAGGCACTTCGATGAAAAATTTATAGGAGGTGTTAAGCGTCGTGGAATTCGAGACGTAATCGCCGAATGCGAGGCTGGCTCCGCTACCCGTCAACATGAAGAGATTGGTCGAGCCGCTCGAAGCCGAAGGTGAAAGGTTATGCTTCTCTCTCGCTGCGCCATCTTGCGCGAATGATCTGCCTGAGTTACTGATGACTCCGCTCAGGCTGACAAGCGCAAGCACGCTGAGAGAGAGGGCAACCATCATAGACCATCGCAGCAGCGTAAGCCGCTTTCGACCGGTCTGTGGCATGTAGATGATTGTGTCCGCGTTTTTGCGCGGCTCTCGCTTTGTAGGCATAGAGATTTTTGGGTCACTCCTATTCAATTTTTTGTGAAGTACGTTGATCCCGTTTGTCGCAGTGTGTCCTGATGTGTATTTGAAGGAAGTCGGTGGCGAAGGTGCGCCTTAGACTTTCAAGGATTCTGAGAGTTGGGATGGAATCGAGATTCGACTTGTCGGGGATGGCTGTTGTGCCGGTCTGGACTTCGGCCACAGCTTGAATTGATTATACATAACAACAGGTTTATCAGAAAGACTTTTTTTCAGACTTTTTGCGTAGGTGCTTGATACGCTCAGGTTTAGCGACCCGGAGTGAGAGGTAAATCAACTGTGAAGGTTGTGCCTTTGCCCTGTTCGCTTGCTACGCTGATGTTGCCGTTGTGCTGCTCTACAATCTGTTTGACGATGGCGAGGCCGAGGCCCGTGCCGCGTTTCTTCGTGGTGAAGAAAGGCTCGAAGATGCGCGCGCGCGTGCTCTCGTCAATTCCTGCGCCTTGATCTGTGATACGGACGCGGGCGACCTGCGCGTTGCCAATCTGCGCGCGATTGCCGTCGCCCTGCGAGATGGTGGCCCGCTCGGTTGTGATTGTGACAGGCTGCCCCGCTTCGCTTGCGTCCAGAGCGTTTGCGAGCAGGTTGACGAAGACCTGACGCAGATGGTCTTCATCCCATTCGCCGCTCACAGGCTCGCTGCTGAACCGTTTTTCAATGGGCGTCCGCTTCTCTTTAATCATCTCGGCAACGAGTTCTACACTCTCTTCAAGCAGAGTGTTGAGATTAACTTTTGCGAGCGTGAGTTGTTTGACGCGCGAAAACTGCGTGACATCAACGGCGAGTTTGTTGAGATGATTGATGCCGCGCTCGACGAGATCAATCGTGTTGAGAGACTCGCGGTCGTTAATCGAATCTCTCAGCATGGAGACGCCGAGACGTATGCTTCCCAACGGATTTTTGATTTCGTGCGCAACCTGCGCGGCGGCCTGACCGACGGCGGCGAGCGATTCGGAGCGTCTCAATTCAACTTCCGCTCTTGAGGCTTCGGTCACATCAACGAGCATGATGATCTGTCCCGGCTCGCCATCAATTTCGAGCGGCGAAGAGTAAACGTCAAAGGTCTTGCCAGCGCAACTCGGATGACGCTCATCACAGTTCCAGCGTCCGCGATACGTAGCCTCTTTGACGCGCGAGGCCGTGGCGGCTTCCAGCATCTTCTGGCCTTCCTGCACGAGCGACGGATCGTGTAGGGAGAGGCCGACGTTGAGCTGCGGAAATATCTGGAAGAACGCGGTGTTTGCGCTCCGTATGTGGTCGCGCGCATCAACTGCCGCGACCGCGCTGACCATCCCTTCGAGCATCTGCGTGCTGAACTGCCGCTCGCGCCGCGCAAGCTCAAGGCTCGCTCGCATTTGACGGAAACGACGCTGCACTTCCCAGACAGTCGCGGCAGCAACGAGCGCGCCCGCGAGCAAGGCAATCCACGTCAACAGATTGATCCTGCGCCGCGCGCGTGTCTGCGCCTCCTCCCTGTCTCGCAGAATCACATCCTCTTCCTTCTTCAAATCAACAAGAAGAAGCGAGCGCAACTCGCCATCAACCGTGCGAAAATTTTTGAAGCCCTCGCGCGCGTATTCATCAGGGTCTTCGGTTGAAGCGGCAAACACGTTGAGTTCTTCATGAATCGTGCGCCACTTCTCAGACCCGGCGAGCGTCGGATTATCCAAGCTCGGCAAGAGGTCATTCAACTCTTTACGCGCGTTCGTCAGGCGTGTGCCAAAACGCGTGCGCAACTCTTCTGGATTCTTGCCTGCACCTTCCGCCCGCCCGCGCGCGCGCGCTTCGTTATCGAGCTTGGTCGCAGCCAGCAAGAGACTGAGCGCGAGTTGCTGCTTGATGGCGTGCTGCTGCTCCATCTCAAGCGAAGCGTTGCTCACCTCGTCAAGTTTTCTCCCGCTCCAACTGCCCAGCAGGAAGACGAGCGCAAGCAAAATCAGGAAACTGACGAGCAGCGGCAAGAGCATCGGCGCAACCTTAGCCTCTGACAAAGCGCGCTCATCCTTAGCGCCTTTCCCTCCTTTCCCCGCAGGCGGCACGACGCGGTGATACACCACCTCGCCATCCGTCTTCTCTCGTCTATCTTCAGACATAAAAACAGTTTTCAGTTTTCAGTTTTCGGTTTCCAGTTTTCGGTCTCTTAAATAGCATCTGAAATTTCAAATCTCAAATCTCAGATAGAAAGAGCTGAAAACTGAAAACCGAAAACTGCTTTACTCTGGTTTCGCGTCCATCCAGTTGTCGCCGATGCCGACTTCGATCTTGAGGGGCACGTCAAGCTCGACGGCGTTTTCCATTTCGCGCCGCAGAAGTTCGGCAACTTGCTTTGCTTCCTTTTCCGGCGCTTCGATTAATAACTCGTCATGCACCTGCATGAGCATCTGCGCTTTAAGCCCTTCACGTTTAATCGCATCGTCAACTTTGAGCATAGCGATTTTGACAATATCACTCGCGGTTCCCTGAATCGGGTGATTGATAGCTTCGCGTTCGGCGCGGGCGCGGATGTTGCCATTGCGGTCGTTGATGCTGGGGATTGGACGAATACGCCCGTAGATTGAGCGCACGTAGCCATGCTCGCGCGCTCGTTCAGGAACTTCTTCCATGAAGGCGTGAACGCCTTTGTAAGTTTCGTAGTAATCGTCAATCACCTTCTTCGCCTCTTTGCGAGAGATGCCGACGCGTTGTGAGAGGCCGAAAGGCTCAATCGCGTAGGCGATGGCAAAGTTGACAATCTTGGCGAAGCGGCGAGCTTCTTTCAATTCCTCTTTCGTCTTTGCGCCGAAGACGAGACGCGCGGTGCGTGCGTGTATGTCGTCGCCTTTCTGAAAAGCGTCCAGCATCTCAGGGTCGTGCGTGACGTGCGCGAGCAGGCGCAATTCAAGTTGAGAATAGTCTGCGGAGATTAGCTTGTGCCCCTTCTCAGGAATGAAGGCGCGACGTATGCGGCGTCCAAGCTCTGTGCGAATCGGAATATTTTGAAGGTTCGGGTCCGAAGACGAGAGCCTTCCGGTTGAAGCGACTGTTTGATTGAGCTGGCCGTGAATGCGCCCGTCTGCGGCAATCTGCGAGGGCAACGAATCCGTGTAAACGGTTTTCAGTTTATCAAGCTCGCGGTATTCGATGATGAGGCGTGGCAGCTCGTAAGCTTGCGCCAACTCTTCGAGCACGGCTTTGCTTGTAGAGACGCGGCCCGTAGAAGTCTTGCGACCGGAGCTGATGTTGAGTTCTTCAAGAACGTCCCCAACCTGTTTTGGGGAATTTATCTTAAACTCTTTGCCCGCGACTTTATAAATCTTCTCCGTCAGCTTGTCCAACTCTGTGCCGAGATAGCTTGAAAGGTCTGAGAGAACTTTTGTATCAACTCTCAGGCCCACGCGCTCCATGCGATAGAGGAGCGGCGCAAGCGGCAACTCTATCTCCGTGTAAATTGCTTCAAGCCCCTGTTCGAGAATGCGGCCATGCAGAATGTTTGCGGTCTGCGCCGTGAGGTCTGCTGTTTCGGCTGCGCGCCATTGCGTCTCTGTCCAACCTTCCGGCGGATCGCCCGCCGGTTCCGCGCCGACAGCTTCGCGCGCAAGGTCTGTCAACTCGTATTTGCTGCGAATCGGATCGAGCAGATAGGCGGCGAGCAGCGTGTCATCAGCAACGCCTTCAGGCTCTATGCCGAGCGGAGCCAGCAGAGCGACTGCGCGTTTGAGATCATGCACGGATTTTGGAAGCAGACCGTTGGCGAGCACATCACGCAATGGTCCAACGGCTGCTTCCGCGCCTTCTTCAAAATTAACGAGGTCAATAAAGGAAGCTGCGCCTGCGGCTGTAGAGATGGCGATGCCTGTTGCTGGACCAGCATCGCGCGAGCTTCCCTGCTGCCCTGCGCCTGTGGGCGTCGAATCCGCGACAGCGAAGCCCCAGTGCTCCGCGTCCCAGAGCGTGCGGATGAGAGAATCAAGCTCCGCGCGTTTGCGTATGGTGCGATAGCGTCTACGGGCTTCACTGTGCGTTGCGCCTGTGACGGCAGAGGCTGCGTCGGAGAACTCGCGCGTGAGATTTTGAAATTCAAGCTCGCGGAAGAGTTGATAGGCGGCGGCGCGATCAGGAGGACGAGAGCGTAGCTTATCCAGATCAAGCTCGATGGCAACGTCCGTGCGGATTGTCGCAAGCTCGCGCGACTGGCGTATCAGGTCAGCGTTGTCGCGCAGCGATTCACGATAGCGTTTGTGCTTAACCTCTTCCCAATGCGTAAGCGCGTTCTCGATTGAGCCGAATTGCTGGATAACCTGCAACGCGCCTTTCGCGCCAATGCCGGGCGCGCCCGGAATGTTGTCAACAGCATCGCCCATCAAACCCAGCAGGTCAATTATCTGTGAAGGCGGGACGCCAAACTTCGCCTTGACCCATTCTTCATCACACCACTCGATAGGCGGCACGGGCACTTTGCGTTTGACGTTCTGCGAGTTCTGCCTCATGCAGATGACCCACGGGTCGCGCACAAGCTGGCACATATCCTTGTCGTTGGAAACGATGACGGCCTGCAAACCTTTCTCTCTGGCCTGCACGGCGAGCGCGCCAATCACGTCGTCCGCTTCAAAGCCCGGCGCATTCAGGATCGGAATGTTATAGACTTCGCAGACTCGCATGATGTAAGGCAACTGCGAAAGGAGATCGTCGGGCATCTCCGCGCGATGAGCTTTGTAGCCTTCAAACGTCTCATGCCTGAACGTCTTCTCGCCGGATTCAAAGACGGCTGAGATGTAGTGCGGCTGTTCATCCTGCAACAGTTTTCTAAGCATGTTGGTGAAGACGAAGACAGCCTGCGTCACCTGTCCCTGCGTGTTGGTCAGAGGCTCCGTGCGCATACCCATCGGCGCAAAGAAGGCGCGAAAGATATGCGACATGGAATCTATCAGAAAAACTCTCTCCATAGGCGCTTGCGGCGGCGTCTCGTTTTTTTCCGGCATTATGATTTGAT
>JBAWGU010000724.1:0-1914 GCA_049593215.1 Pyrinomonadaceae bacterium | reverse complement strand
ATTCTGGCTTCCGCATCGAACGCGCCGTAGCGTCGCGCCATCTCGCGCCCGGCGATTAAGAGCGCAGCGTCGAGGCTTGCGGCGGCGAGCGTTGTTTGCAGCGCGTTAGCTTCGCGCATCAAAATCTCTTCAGTCGCATCGAGCGCGCCAATCTCAACAATCAATCCGGCCCACGCGCGGCGCAGCGCAGACAGTTCCGCACGATAGCTGCTCTGTGCTTCGACGGCTTCAAAGAGCAACGCGCGATAGTTTCGCGCAGCAACGTCTGAGGCTTGAGCGGGCAGCGCGTTGATGAGCGAAGGATTGCTTGCAATCATGTCGCCGAAATACTCGGATGCGCCGCAGAGACGGACGAGCGCATCAAGACTTTTTTCAGAGAGACGGACCTGCGCGGGCCACTTGTCCAAAGAAGATGCGACGCGCGCGACAAGCATCAAGGCGCGATGAGGATTGAGCGAGCGCGAGGCGGAAGCGCGTAGAAGCTCTGTGACTGTTTCAACTGTCTGCGTCCGGTTGTTCTGGTCCAGAAAACGCGGCGCAAAGACGCCTGCGGCAGAACGCGCGGCAGCAGTCTCCGCATCAATCGGCTCAACCGCGAGTGTGCGCGCGAGCGTTGATGAAGAAAATGCTGTTGTCGTTTCTTTTTTTTCGCCGGTAGCGTTTGACTCATCGCCGTCCGCTTCACCGAAGATGCGTTCGTAAGCGGCGCGGACGTTCTCAGTATGCAGTTGAAGCGCGTCGTTAAAATCTTTGAGCGCGGACTGCGCGTTGAAGCTCATGCGGCGCGCGACGAGAGCGCGTCTTTCCACGTCGTCCGGCACAGTATGTGTTTGCAGGCCATGCTCCATCTGCAAGCGATGTTCGAGCGTGCGCAGAAAAGTGTAAGCGTCTGAGAGCTGTGTGCGCTCGCGCTCTGTGATGAAGCGGCGATCAGCCAGACGGCCAAGACTGACGAGCGTGTGCGGAGAGCGAAGCCATTTGTCGTGGCCGCCAAAGGCGAGTTGCAGAGCCTGCACGATGAATTCAATCTCGCGTATGCCGCCGCGTCCGAGTTTGACGTTGAAGCCGCCTGTATCGTGCGCGTGATGGCGATCAATCTTTTGTTTGGCGAGACGCACGTTGGCGAGAGCTTCTGCAACGCTCACCTCAGAGCGAAAGATGCGATGGCGCACGCGTTCCGCGAAGCGCGCGTAGAGTTCGTTTGAGCCTGCGGCAGAGCGCGAGCGAATCAGAGCTTGCAGTTCCCACGCCTGCGCCGTCTCGCGATAGTAGCGCACGGCTTCGTCAAGCGAAGAAGCGAGCGCGCCGTCGCGTCCGTGTGGACGCAGACGCAGGTCAACTCTGTAAGCTGCGCCTTCGCCTGTCGGTTGGCCGACGATGCGCGCGACTGTTTCGGCGAGCTTGTTGTAGTACTCACGATTGCTGGTTTCGCCGCGCGCACCCTTGCCGCTCGTCTCTCCGTCATCAGAATAGATGAAGAGAAGGTCTATATCGGAGGCGTAGTTAAGCTCAAGCGAGCCGAGTTTGCCGAGCGCGATGATGGAGAACGTGGTGGCAGCAGTTCTCCCATGCTCATCCGTGCGCAGGGGCGAGCCGTAGTGATTCGCCAAATCCTGATGCGCGAGGCTGAGCGCGTATTCGAGTATGGCGTCGGCAAGGTTTGAGAGTTCCTCTGTGGTCTCGACGACGGAGCTGATGCGGCGTATGTCGCGGAGGTAGATGCGCAGCAGCTCGCGTCGGCGAAAGCGCGCGAGCAGAACCTGCGCGTTAAGCTGCGAATTGGTGAGAGCAAAGCGGCCCAGAGCTTCGCCTAATTCTTCGCGTGTCTTGACGCGCACGTCTGTGCGCACACGCGCGAGCCATTGCAAATAGTCGGGATGCTGCGAGAGCGTCGTCGCCAGCAGAGGACTCCAC
>JBAWGU010000723.1:0-17332 GCA_049593215.1 Pyrinomonadaceae bacterium | reverse complement strand
CTCATAGAGACCTCGCTTAATTCGCAATCGGAGTCGTTGAAGATGAGCCGCCGATTCGTTTTGCGTGCGGCGGAAAACTTGCCGCCGAAAACCATAAATTTTCGGCGGCAAGCTGCGTTTCGCTCTTAGCTATGGGTTAAGTAAAAATCTGCCGCTTCTTGTTTTCGTCGTTGCCTTCGAGTTGCGGCACCTGTTCGTATGATTCGTCTTCGAGCATTGGCAGCAGGCTATTGTGCAACTGCTCGTAGGTCAGCTTGTAGTTGGCATCCGTGATGGCCTTAATCGCGTAGTAGCTCATCGCGCCGCGAAACGTGTTGGCAATGAACGCATCTGCTGAAGTCTGGTTGCTCTTGCAGCCGCTCAGGAGAATCTCTCTCATGCCTGACTCGGGAAATTTCTCCTTCTCACCCTTCTGCAACTTCCGGGCAGCCCGCATCTCCTCACTTGTTAGCTCTTTCCCGCCCCAGACAACCGGCTCAAGCTTGCGCGCTTTCCTGTAAGCCTGGCCCGGCAGAACTCTGGTAACAGAACCGGAGTGGCACGAGTCGGAAACGACCGTGAGCATGACGCCCGACGGAATGCCGGTGAAAATCTCGCGCAGCTCATCGTCAATGAGCAGGTTGCTATCCGTGTCATACGGGCAGAGCGCTTCGTCATAGCCCGGCTCGTCGCCGTCCGTGTCCGCGACATAAGTGCCGTGCGAGGCGTTGGTGAAGACCAGAATGTCGCCGGACTTCGCGCCCGCGAGCAGGTTCTTGATGCCAGCGACGATGTTGGCTTTAGTCGCGTTCTTGTCTGTGAGCGTCTCGATGTCTGTGAAATCGAAATGATCCTTAAGCAGGCCGGCCCATGCTACGGCGTCGTTGACGCAGCCTTTGAGGTCATTATTCTCGAACGGGTAATCGTTAATTCCTACGCAGAATGCTTTCTTGCTCATAACTAAAATCTCCTCTCTTGAGATAGATGGCCTGAAGCGTTGGCTGATTCTCGGTTGATTCCGGCTGGCGATTCGGTCAGCGTTCCTGAAAAGAGCCGGAAGCGTTTATCCAAAAAGCGTGCGCCTCAGGTAAGTATGGAATAACTCTCCGTTGGGCATCCGAAGTTTTGTGAGTGCGGCCAGGAGCGTCCGTAAGCTCGATGAGACTTGCCGCCGGAGAGTGATAGATGGAGTCTTCCTCTCTGGTTGAACGTCGAATGAAAATCAGTTGACCTGCATCCGAACAAACGAGAGCGCGTAAAGGTTGCCGAGAGCGAAGCGCGCCCCCTTGAAACTCTCCAACGAACAACAGGGCAAAAGCTTGTATCACTTATTCTGAAAATTGGCAATATATCCCCTGACACGGGTAGTGGGTCAATTTCAAATTCGACATAAAATTCTCTTCAATAGAATTACCGTAGGCAATCGTCCTGCAATGCTGCTTCCTATAATGTTAGTGCGGTTCTGAGGCAAAACATTTCATGAGGCGGCCCCTCAATAGATGAAGAATGTCGTCTTGAAGTTCAATTTAACCCGCTACCCTGAGATGAATAGCCAAAGAAAAATTCTACAGGGACCATCATGATCAAGTGAATAACTGCCGCCTCTTGTTTTCGTCTTTACCTTCGAGTTGCGGCACCTGCTCGAAGTTCTCATCTTCGAGCAACTGGACCACTCGTTGCTGCAACTGCTTGTAACTCAATTTGTAGTTGGCATCCGTGATAGCCTTGATTGCGTAGTAGCTCATCGCGCCGCGAAACGTGTTGGCAATGAACGCATCTGCTGAAGTCTGGTTGCTCTTGCAGCCGCTCAGGAGAATCTCGTTCATCCCGGACTCAGGATACATCTCGCCCGCAGTTTGCTTCTTTTTCTTCGCCGCTCTCATCTGTTCCGCCGTCAACTCTCTCCCGCCCCAGACATGCGGAGGCAACATGCGATGCCTGCGATACGAGTCAACCACCACTCTGGTGACAGAGCCGGAGTGGCAAGAGTCTGAGATGACCGTGAACATCACGCCTTTGGGAATGTTCTTGAAGATTTTTCTCAAATCATCGTCAACGATGAGGTTGCTATCCGTGTCATACGGGCAGAGCGCTTCATCGTAGCCGGGTTCATCACCGTCCGTGTCCGCAAGATAAGTGCCGTGCGAGGCGTTGGTGAAGACCAGAATGTCGCCGGACTTCGCTTTCGTCAACAACTTCTTAATCCCGGAGATGATGTTAGCTTTAGTAGCGTTGGTGTCTGTGAGCGTCTTGATGTCTGTGAAGCCGAAATGATCTTTAAGCAGACCAGCCCATGCTACGGCGTCGTTGACGCAGCCTTTGAGGTCATTATTCTCGAACGGGTAATCGTTAATTCCTACGCAGAATGCTTTTCTGGACATAAACAGCCTCCTCTTGAAAAAGGTTAATCCGATCAACGAGTCAATTCACAAATCTCAAAGCCTTCAATCTTACCTTAGTCTTTATCGGGTTATTACAAACGGCGCGGGCGGTTTGAGGGTTAGCCTCTGGCACGCCGACGGCACAACCCTTCTCCTACAGCGAACGGACTGGCGGAAAGTGTACACGGTGTTTACTTGAGCCTGCAACAATTCGTTTTCCAATGACTGAGGCATTGTTGAGACGCATCCGG
This sequence comes from Pyrinomonadaceae bacterium, assembly GCA_049593215.1. GTDB lineage: Bacteria > Acidobacteriota > Blastocatellia > Pyrinomonadales > Pyrinomonadaceae > JBAWGU01. The sequence goes on along the minus strand of JBAWGU010000723.1, from coordinate 14,721 downwards.
TCAGACCTCTCACTGATCGTGCCGCACGGGCTGTAGAGATGTTTGCCTGACTTTAAGAGTGTCCGATAATCTCGCCGAGATAAACTCTTAACTCGCTCGAAGAAGTTTCTGAAGAGATGAACCCGATGTGGTTGTCCGGCCTTAACAATACGTTAAAAGGTTTATCCGTCCCAAAGATTTCCGCGACGTGCGGGTAAAGAGGAATGGCTTGATAATCAACAAGGTGAGCGTAATTGTTTTCGATTTCGTTTCTCAAACTCTGGTAATCGCTCTCTCCGTCAGAGAAAGTCAGCAGGTGAAATTTCGGCTCGTGCAGCTTGTCGTAAATGCTTTTGCCGTCAGAGAGAAAGTAGGGCATACGGTCTCCGGCTTTGACCTCAAACTCTTCGTCGCCTTCATGCTTGCTCAAAGAGCCGTCGCGGTAAGTGATGCCGATTTGCGAGATCAAGGGGAAGAATCTCTTCTTCACGGCATCAAGGCTGAGAATGTATTTCGCCATTGGTGGGAAAACCGTGTTGCGAATTAAACCGAACAACCAGTCTGTGCCTGCCGCAAGATTAAACATCCTGTCGGTCGTTCCCAGCAGGCGTTTGGCGTTCGGGAGCCGCTCTTCATTGTAAGTATCCAGAATCCGCTCATGAGCCTGTCCTTTAAGAACGAGAGCCATCTTCCACGCCAGATTGTAAGCGTCCTGAATGCCTGTGTTCATGCCCTGCCCGCCAGCCGGAGTGTGTATGTGCGCCGCATCTCCGGCGAGAAAACATCTTCCGACGGAAAATTTCTCGACGTGGCGCGTGTGAACTTTATAAACAGAGAACCAGTTGACGTGTGAGATTTCCAATTCAATCTCCGCTTCCTCTTTAATGCGCTGCTCGATCTCTTCATACAAAATCTCGCCTTCGTCCTTATCGTGGCCTTCCGGGAACGCGCCGACGATACGCCAACGGTTTTCGCCTCGCATCGGGAAGAAAGCGACCACAGAATTTTTCGCCAGACAAACATGCAGCGCGTCGTGGCTAAACTTCCAGTCAATCTGCACGTCTGCGACATAGAACAGACGCTCAAACGTACTGCCCTCAAAAGAGAGTCCGAGCGCGTGCCTGACCGGACTTTTAGGTCCATCGCAGCCGACCAGATATTTGCCTTCGATAATTTGAGAAGCACCCGCGCCATTCCTGATGCGCGCCGCAACGCCCGTCTGTGTTTGAGAAAAGCTTTCGAGTTCCGCTTGCCACAGCACATCCTTGCCGTGACTTTGCATGTACTCGTAGAGCAACTGCTCGTTTTGGTTCTGCTCCAGAACGAGCATGAACGGGTATGCGCTCAGACCCTGCCCGACATTCGACAGATTAACTTCGCCGCGTATCTCACCGCCTTCAAGAAGGCGAACCTTTCCCGCAATCACGCCGCGCTCTACGGCCTTCTCAGCCAACCCCAACTGTTCATAAATCTCCAGCGTGCGCGCATGAACGCCCAGAGCTTTGGAGAATGCCGTCACGCCTTCGTTCTTCTCGACGATGATGAAATCAATCCCGTACCGGATTAACTGGCACGCCAGCGAGAGGCCCGTCGGCCCTGCTCCGATGATGATGACATCTGTTGTGATTGTTGTTTCCATGAATCCAATCCTACTCTGTCAGGAAACGCATGATGAGAAGCATTCTATCGAGATATTAGACGGAACAGCCTGCGAGGTTTTCTAGGTACGCATCAACGCATGGAATCCGGCTTGTCCAAAATCTTTATCGTTCGTGAGAGCATCAACGATTTCTCGCTCGCTCATGACTACAAAGGACACGCAATCTATCATGCCCCATGCTTTATCCTGACGAGTGCGATACAGGCTGAACGCCTTCTGAAATAAGAGGTCATCCAGATGAACGATCTCTACTTCATCCGACGTGAGAAAATCATCAATAACCTCTACAGCCTGCTCCTTGAAATTCCTTGCTAGAGCATTACCAACTTCAAGCAGAATGGCATCTGTCGTGACTAACGGGTATTCATTAAATAACTCGGCTAACTCGGAGGCGCGATGATGGTGTTGATCTTTTTCGTTGACGAGGGCGACGATGAAGGAAGTGTCAATGAAAACACTATTCAATGGTCTTCTCTCCGCTTAGATAGAGGTCAATGTTCTCGGAGAAATCAGGCGGCGCACTAATACGTATGCGCCTTAGTTTAGACATTAAAGTTGGCTTTGATGATGAGTGCCTTGATTGAGTGAAGGCTTTGACAATCTGATACAACTCCGCCAGTCGTTCCTCAGGCACTTTCTCAATCTCAGATTTAATCTCTTCCTTCGTAATCATGCTACTACTTTAGCTGATTTGACTGTTCAATTAAAAGCCCAAGCATGAATAGCATCCATTGCTAATCTTAATTATCGCTGGTTACGTCTTGCGCATCGTTGTACTGCTGAAGTTTTCGATAGAGCGTCTTGCGTCCGATGCCGAGGGTGCGCGCGGCGCGTGTTTTGTCGCCTGCGGTGTAGTCGAGTGTGGCTTCGATGGCCTGGCGTTCGATTTCGTCCATAGAGGATGGGACGTTGATCTCAAGTGTGACGGCGCGGCCTTCGTTGGCGGCCTGTGCGCGTTCACCTCTGATGCGTGCGCTTTCTTCAAGGACGCTCTTGCCGATGGCTTCGGGGAGGTCTGCGAGTTCTATCTGGCGTCCCGATGCGATGATGACGGCGCGTTCGATGGCGTTCTCAAGCTCGCGCACGTTGCCGGGCCAGTCGTAGCTCATCAAAGCGCGCAGCGCGTCCTTTGAGATGCCTGAGATGAAACGGCCTGTCTTCTTTTTATAGTGCTCAAGGAAATGTATGACGAGCGGATGAATATCCTCTGGACGCTCACGCAGGGCGGGCAGCGTGATTGGAAAGACCGAAAGACGATAGAAGAGGTCTTCGCGGAAAGTTCCTTCTTTGATCATTGATGTGAGGTCACGATTGGTGGCGGCGATGACGCGCGCATCCGTCTTCAAGACTTCGTTGCCGCCGACGCGTGTGAACTCGCCCGTCTCAACCACGCGCAGGAGCCTGACCTGAGCGGATGGACTCATCTCGCCAATTTCATCTAAGAAGATTGTGCCGCCGTTGGCATCTTCAAAGCGTCCCTGACGACGCGCGTGCGCGCCTGTGAAAGAGCCTTTCTCGTGGCCGAAGAGTTCGGATTCCAAAAGGTCTTCAGGAATCGCGCCGCAGTTGAGCTTGACGTAAGTTTTGTCTTCGCGCCCTGAGTTGTAATGAATCAAGTTGGCGAGCAGCTCTTTGCCTGTGCCGGATTCGCCTTGAATGAGCACGGTAGTCTGCGTGTCCGCGACGTTGAGCGCGAGTTCGATAGCGCGGCGAATCGCGTTGGTCTGTCCGATGATGCGCTCTTCGCCGTAGCGTTCGTGCAGGGCAGAGCGCAGGCGCATCACTTCCGCGGAGAGTTGATCGCGCTGGAGCGCCGTGCCGATTTGGTCCGCGATGCCTTCGACAAGCGCGACTTCGTGATCTGAAAAACCTTCGCGCGCAGTGCTCCAGACGAAGCCGAGCAGGCCGAAGGTTTGCGCGCCGACGCGCACGGGAGCGACGAGAGCGGCGCGGCCTCCGAGCGTGGCGTTGAAGATGAGACGAAGCGGAAAGGGAAGTTCCGTGTCGAGCAATTTGAAAGTCTTGCCTTCGGCAAGGACTTCGATCATCGCGGGATATTCGGTGATGTCTAAAGATTGGCCGTGAGCTTCGATGAGGCCGCGCACGGAATTTATCTCTGCGTGCGGCGCGGCTTGAAACGCTGCGAGACTGATGCGACCGCCCGCAGGATCGAGCACGCCGAGCGCGCCGTAGTCTGCGCCGACAAGCGCGATGGCCCGCTCCAGCACGAGCGAAGTCACTTCACCAAAATTCGAGCGCGCGTTCAGGGCGTTGGCAATCTCAAGCAGCGCGCTCGTCGTCTGAGCTTCGCGCTGCACGTCCGTATAGAGGCGCGTGTATTGATAGCCCACGGCGATCTGCCGCGCGATTGATTGCAGGAAAGAAACTTCGTCGTCGAGCCATGTGCGCGGCGCGCGTGTCGTGTGCAGTCCGACGAGACCGAGCACTTCGTTGCCTAAGACGACAGGGACCACAAGGAGCGAGCGCGTCTGCAAGCTCTCTGCGAGAAAACGAACTTTTTGGTCCAGACCGGGCGCGCTCGTATCATCAAGACGAATCGGTTGCGTGAGGTCAACGCGCTCCGCGAGTTCGCGCAGGTCCAGAGGAATCGCCACGCCTTCGCTCGACGGCACGTCATCGGATGCGCGCCACTCGTGGCTGATGCGTAGCTCCGTCTCCGAAGCGAGTTGAATCACGTCGCAACGGTCTGCGTCCATCATGCGACCGAGTTGCGTGACGACGGCGCGCAGGAATCTGTCCAGATCAATCATGGACGAAGGGGCTTGCGCGAGACGATCAAAAATCGCTTCACGCGCTTCGTGCATCTTGATCTTGCGTTCGAGCGAGAGCGTTTGCGCGGTGGACATAAAACAGTAGTCAGTAGTCAGTAGTCAGTAGTCAGTAGTTAAATGCTGGCTACCATTCTTTGTGTTGATGGTGTTGATGATAACGAAAGAGGGAAGGTAAGGCAAAGATATAAGGCAAAAGTAAAAAGGTAAAAGGCAAAAGTGTGGGGAAACCACTTTAATTAAAAAGCTCAACTTGAGCGATTTTATTAAAAGTTGGCTTCCCCTGACTTTTGCCTTTTACCTTTTGCCTTATTGAAGCCGGGCGACTTCTGTGGGAATCAGGTGAAATTCTATGCGGGCTTCTTCGGGTGTGAGAACGGGATGATAGGTCTTGCCGTAACGGCCTGTGATGATGCGTACGTAGTTTTGGGTTTCGTTAAAGGGCGGGATGCCGCCAAACTTGTCAACAGAGCCTTCGCCTGCGTTGTAGCCAGCGAGCGCGAGCGAGACATCGCCGTCGAATCTCTTCAAGAGCCATGCGAGATACTGCGTGCCCGCATCAATGTTGGAAGCGGAATCATAAGCATCCGTGCAACCGAAGCGGCGCGCAGTCGCGGGCATCATCTGCATCAAGCCTTGCGCGCCAGCATACGACTTAGCATCGTTCTTGTATTTAGATTCCTGCCAGATGACCGCATGAATCAAGCGCGGGTCAACGCCGTAGCACTCGCCTGCATGAAGGATGACGAGATCAAGCTCATGATCGCCAGACGTTGGCATGTCAACGGGGATGCCGTCTTTATCGAATTGAGTTGAAGCGATTGTTTTAGCCGAGGCATTTGGCGCAAAGGCGCGGCTAAACAGGAGTCCTGTGATATTTGAAAAGAGGAAAAGAGCGATGATGGCAAAAGGGCCAAACTTAAAAAAAGACAAACGGGGAACACGTCGGGTCAAATTCATTCCTAATCTTTCTCCATGTGAGCGATGGCTTTTAAGGGAGCCATCCGATCTGCAAGTTTCGATTTTTTGCAGAAGGTTTGGGGGCTGCGCATGGCGACTGACGACCTACAAAGAGCAGACCATCGAAACCGTGATTAAGATGGAGATTGTGTTGCGGCGGTTGCTTTCGGCGAACAAAGCTACGCAGCTAAGTTATTAAAATACATGTACTTAATCGGGCCAAGCGTAAGCTGTGATATACAGTAAGTTCAACGCCTGACCGTTCAGAATGAACGCTTGTGAGGGCCACTTCTCAAGTTCTTCACGTACCGAATGGCTACAAAAATTTTGCAAGAAAAATAAAATTTTTTCAGTGAAGCATAATAAGACGCAAACGCGCGCGCGCCTTTTGCATCCTAGTGTTTGACACGGTTGCCAGCCGTGCAAACGATTCGTATAATTTTATTCCTACTTCAATAGTTTAAAATTCGGAGATTCGAGATGCCCATTTACGAGTATGAATGCCGAAAGTGCAAGGCGCACACGGAAGTCATGCAGAAGATTACGGACAAGCCACTTACGAAGTGTCGCAAGTGCGGCGGGCGTCTGGAGAAGCAATGGTCTTCAACAAGCTTTCAACTAAAAGGCTCAGGCTGGTATGTGACCGATTACTCGGCCAAGAAGTCTGAAGCAAAAGAAGAGACGAAGAGCGCAGCGACGGAAACAAAATCGGAAACGACACCGGAAGCAAAGCCCGCAGAGAAGAGCAAAGCGACAGAGACGCCAGCCGCAACGAAAAGCTCCAAAACAAAAACTTCTTCATCAAAGACCGCCACCAGCAGCGACTAAATTCTATGATTAAGGCAAAAGGTAAAAGGCAAAAGGTAAAAGTGAGGCTGAAACCATATTTAATTAACAAGCTCAACGTGAGTGATTTAATAAAAAGCTGGCTTCCCCTGACTTTTGCCTTTTACCTTTTTACTTTTTCCTTGCCTGCCTTCGGGCAAGCCGGACGGCGGCCAGATGTTGCAAGGCGCAGCTCGCGTATGCTCAACGTCGTGGCAGCGCGCGAAGATGCTTCGACCGAGCCGATCACTATGAAGCAGGTCTCGCTTTACGATGGCGGGATAGAGCAGATTATACAGAGCTTCAAACCCGATCTTTCGCCTGCGCGCATAGTGCTTCTCGTTGACAACTCGCTCACCATTCGCGCTGACGTGCAGAGATTGGAAGAGGCTGCGCGCGAGTTCGCTTATGAGATTTACGAAGGCGACCAACTGCTTATCGTGGGTTATGACGAACAGGCGGAGATCGTCGCAGACTGGACGGACGACGCGAAGAAGATAGAAACCTCGCTCGCAAGTTTTCGCAAGAAGGGACAGCCGCACCTCTTCGATGCCATCAGCGCAGTCATAGATGAAGCTCTGCGCCCTCTGACCGTCTCAAACCGCAAGCGCATTATCGTCGTCATCAGCGACGGCCTTGATCGCGGCAGCAAGACCAAATACAACGACATCCTCGCAGAGCTTCAGAAAGAAGACATCACAGTTTACTCTGTGCAAGCTCCCGACCGTACAGGCGGGGCTTTGCGGCGCGATCAACCCAAGCCGAAGCAGGTCGTTCAACAGCTTGCCGAAAGCACAGGCGGGCGTATCTTCCCGATTGACGAGCCGCAGGCAGCCGCCAAAGCCATCTGCGACGAGCTGCGCAAGAATCGCTACCTGCTCTCCTACGCCCCGCTCAACGTCCCCTACGGCGAAGCGCGCCGCCTCCTCGTCGCCGCAGACTCCGGCATACAGGTTCGCTCCAAGACACTTCAACCTCCGAATTAAAAGCGGTGATAAGTGACATGTGACAAGTAACAAGCAGGTCAGAAGTCATCGGAAGTCGCTCTGTTAAATAAGAAGGATAAGGATGAGAAAATTTCTAACACTCGTTCTCTCGGTGCTGATACTGATATGCGCGCAGGCGATGTCGGCTCTCGCTCAGGATGATGCGCAGGTGCGCAAAGAGCTGGAGACAAGGTATCTGAGATTGGCTGAAGCGCATGACAGGAAGGACATGAAAGCCATTTTGGAGATGAAGACTGCGGATTTTCATGCAATCTTTCCTGACGGCAGGATCGGCGATAGCAAGGTGATGGAGCAATACTCCAGACAGTTTCTTGAAAGTAACCGGCCTCCATTCAACATCAAATTTACTATTCTGAAATTAGCCGTCTCGGAAAACAAACTTATCGCCATCGCAGAAGTTTTGCAGACGATTTCCAGAAATAGAGAAATGGCGGGCAAACTCCGCAAAGTTGATACCAGCGTCGTTCAGCGCGAGACATGGACGAACACGCCACAAGGCTGGAAGCTCAAGCTGGTTGATAATGTTCGGGACCAGAAGAGATTTGTTGACGGAAAGCGAGTTGACCCCGCAAAGCCTTATGATCCTGATGCCCCGCCTTATAACCCCGATGATAAAGGGAAACAGCAGTAGCTCACGGAAGCGCTCAGATAATTTCTCAGTCTCGCACCCGGTCAACGCTTTCTTGAGTAGATATAGAAAAGCGTGATGATGATGAGTATGAGAAGCATCTCCATGAAGATGAAGAAGCGTGTGGAGAAGATTCCATCATCGTCGTGAGAATCCAGATAGACGATGAATGTGCCGAAGGCGAAGCCGACAGTGAGCCAGATGATTTGACGCTTGGTGTCCCACATCAACGAAGTTTCCTGAGACGCTCTGCCGCCGCAAGAAGCGTCTCGTCCTTTTTGCAGAAACAAAATCGCACCTGTTGAGAGCCGAGCGCCGCGTTGCTGTAGAAGCTTGAGCCGGGCACGCAGGCGACGCCAATGTTGCGTATCAGGTGGCGTGTGAACTCTACGTCAGAGGCGAAGCCGAACTCGCTGATGTCCGTCATAATGTAGTATGCGCCGTCGGGCCGGAAGGTCTTAAAGCCCGCTTCTTCTAAGACGGGCAGCAGCAGGTCGCGGCGATGCTGGTAATCTGCTTGAAGATGTTCGTAATAGTCTGCGGGCAGAGAGAGCGCATACGCTCCGGCAGCTTGAAGCGGGGCGGCTGCGCCGACTGTCAGGAAGTCGTGGACCTTGCGTATCGCGTTCGTAATCTGAGGCGGCGCGATGCAGTAGCCGACGCGCCAGCCTGTGACGGAGTAAGTCTTCGACATCGAGTTGACGATGACGGTTCTCTCTCTCATCCCTTCGAGCTGCGCCATAGAGATGTGTTTAATCTCTGCGCCTTCGCGCGGGTAGAGGATGTGCTCGTAGATTTCGTCTGTGAAGCAGAGCGCGTCGTGCTCACGGCAGAGTGCGGCGATGAACTCCATCTCTCCGCGCGTGAAAACTTTTCCTGTCGGGTTGTTGGGGTTGCAGATGATGATGGCTTTCGTCTTCTCGTTAAAAGCTGCGCGCAACTCTTCTCTGTCAAAACTCCAATCGGGCGCGCGCAGAGACACGTGGAGCGCTCTTGCGTCCGAGAGAATCGCGTCGGGCGCATAGTTTTCATAGAAAGGCTCGAAGACGACAACCTCTTCGCCCGGGTCAACCGTCGCCATCATCGCCGCGATCATTCCTTCCGTAGAGCCGCAGGTGACTGTAATCTCCGTCTCAGGATCAATCTCAAAACCTAAATGCCATTTCGTCTTGCGCGCAATCGCTTCACGAAAATCCCGCGCCCCCCAAGTGATTGCATACTGATTGATGTCCGCTTCGATGGCTTTGGCGGCAGCCTGTTTAATATTTTCGGGAGCGGGAAAGTCAGGAAACCCCTGCGAGAGATTGACGGCCCCGTGCTTGAGAGCCTCGCGCGTCATCTCGCGTATCACGGATTCCGTAAACAGGCTCGCTTTGCGCGAGACGTGGCGATGTTTGTCGGATGCTGGCGATGTCATGTTGCTTTAAGAACGGAAAGAAGAAACCTTTGCCGCCCTAACCTCTCTCTGGAATTTGAAATATCGTATTTGAGATTTCAGATGCTCTCACAAGATGGTGTGGCACTTCAAGAACTGTCATAGCAACGGGAGCGCGCACAGCCATGCTCCCTTTATGCTCCGATTAAGCTAAAGAGCTTTGATGCTCTGATGTTTGGAAACTTTCGATTGAGAGGAGCACTTATGTTCAAGAACTATTTTGTCATCGCGCTGGCTTTCACGCTCGCGTGCGTGATGCCGGTCGCCGCGCAATCCGGCAGAGTCAGGCAACTGAGTTATGCGGAGAGAATCAGGGCGGACGCATCAAGGCCGTTAAGCGATAGGACGGCTGATTTGACGAGCCGGATTAAAACGAGTTCGACTGCCAAATCATCTTTGACAACAAACAACTCTCAGAGCGGAAGACTCTCGCCGCTCGTTTACAACAACAACACGCCCAATCAAGCCAACCAGAGCGACGGCGATTATCACATGACCAAAGGCGACCGGATAGCCGGTTACATCATACTCGGCTACGTGATAATGACCGGAATTGTCTGGATCATTCACGACGGAGACTTTTAAGGCAAGGATGAAGGATGAAGGCGGAAGGATGAACGCGGAATGAAAAGCAGTCCGTAGTCCGTAGTCAGTTGTAAAAGCAAAAACAACGGACCACTGACTACGGACTACGGACAGTTCTTAATTCATCCTTCATCCTTCCGCCTTCATCCTTGCTCTTCACGGGTTCGGTAAAGGAATGTCGCCTGCGGCCTGTTTGCGCAGTTGATCGAGGATGGAGCGAAGGGCGGAGGCGTAAGTGCCTTCGGGCGCGAGTTGCAGATATTTTTCGTAAGCGGCGACGGCCTCTTTGTATTTCTCCTGCTTTTCGTAGAGCGCGCCGAGCAGTTGATAAAGCACAGGCTCCGAGTCTGAGAGCTGCGCGATGGCTGTGCGGTATTCGCTGACGGCTTCATCGTTCTGGCCTTGCTCTTCAAGGACGCGCGCAAGGCCCGTGTGGGCTTCCGGTTGAAAGCCGCGCGCTTCGCGTATCGAGCGTCGAAAAGACTCAATCGCTTTTTCTTCAAACGCAAGCTCGCGCAGGATGCGGCCTTCGACGGCGGAGGCTTCCGGGTAAACCGTACGCGCATCGCGCGCGGCTGTGACTTCAACGAGCGCAGCCTTGTAATTGTTCTGGTCCATCAAAGCGCGCGCAAGTCCAAGATGCGCCGCCGCAAATTCGGGGCGCAACTGAATCGCTCGACGATAGAGCTGAACTGCGTCCTTGCGAGCTTCGTCATCACGCGCTTTCTCGCGCGCTTCTTCCGCCTGTTGGTATGCAAGCTCAGCTTCGTCCGTAGTGCGTGTGAGACGAACGGGAACATCGCCGCGCTTCGCAGGCAGAAGCGGCGTGGTGACTTCTTTGAAGCCGCTCGCGCGCACACGCAGGGTGTGTCGGCCCGCAGAGATTTTTGTGAGCGTAAGTTTGCCGGATGCGTCTGTCGTGCCGCGACGCACTTCGTCAATCCAGACGATAGCGTTCGGCTCTGTGCGGATGGTGATGGCTTTCGCGTTTGTTTGCGGCGCAGCCTTTGCCGAAGACTTTCGACCCTGCGCGAATGTTTGTGTTGAGAGAAGAGCGAGGCAGAGTGCTCCGGCAAGCGAAAGCGTGCGATAGAAGATAGAATTTTTCACGACCATTTCTCAGCGTTAAAAGAATCTCGTCGGGAGAGCGCGTTAATTCTCGAATCTGAAATTTGAGATGCGGGAATCTTAGATTGTGGTTTTCTGGAATGCAATCTGAGAGAAGAGGCAAAGGGTTCACGCAAAGGCGCAAAGAAGAACGCGAAGCTGTTGAGTGCTTCTTAATTCTTGCGTGCTCTTCTTTGCGTCTTTGCGCCTTTGCACGAAACTATTTTGATTAAGCTTTACTCTTCTTCGTTATCCATCACACGACGACGGCGCACGGTCGAGTTAGCGGGCTGCACGGCGGGCGGGCCTGTCGGCTTCGTTGCGTCGGGCGTAGGATTGACTGCCTGTGTGCCGACGTTTGCGCGAAATTGACCGTTGTCATCGTAGAGGCGGCGATACTGCATGGTATTCCGCACGACGCCCTGCACGTAGCCGCGCGTCTCTTTGAAGGGAATCGCTTCGGCCCATTCGTCTATCTCAAGCGGCAGCGTCTCCCGCCATTGCACGACGCGCAGTGGTCCAGCATTGTAAGCGGCAGCAACGTATTCGATGCGCCCGTACTTGTCTATCTGCTCGCGCAGGTAGGCCGTGCCGAGCTGTATGTTAAGACGCGGCTCGTACAGAGAGTCTGCCGTGATGGCGCGATCCACGCCGTACTTCTTCGCCGTCAGCATTCCTGTCGGCACAAGCAACTGCATCAGGCCGTAAGCCTTCGCAACGGAACGAGCGCGCGGGTTAAAGACTGTCTCCTGACGAATCAAGCCTGCGACCTGATACGGGTCAAGGCGCTGGGCGCGCGATTCCTGCGTGATGATGTCCCAGTAGGCGAGCGGGTAAAAAACGTCCCACTCTTCGCGCGTCATCTCTTCGGGCTTCATCTGTGAATAGTCCGGGTAAGACTGCTTTAGAATGTTGAGAGCGCGCACATTGTCTTCGCGCGAGCGATAGATGCGCGCGAGAGCGAGGTTGACGCGCGGGCTGTTCGGAGCATTCTGCTCAGCCTCGCCCAACTCTTCAAGAGCGTAATCATCGAGGCCGGTGTTCGAGAGTTGATCGGCTTTCGTGATGCGTTCGTTCTCATTGGGACCAGCAGTCTCTTCGGCCACGCTCACGGTTTGAAGATTGGCGACGGCGCGGGACAGAGTAGAGTTCGGCGCAGGCAAGTCATAAACTTTATTCCGATTGTTGCTCTTTATCGTATCGAGTCGCTGCTTGGCGAGATAGCCGTACCAGTTGGCATCGTAGCGCTCCTGCATCGCCTGGTAGAGATTTATCGCGTCGCTCAGTTTTCCTGCGCGCTCGCTGTCGCGCGCGGCCCAGTAGCCTGCGCGCCCGCGATTGTCTGTGTTCCTGTCTGCGTAGAGCGCGAGGTGTTCTGTGAGCAGGCGCGAAGACTCCTGATAGTTCTTTGCCTCGTGTGCCTGCCATGCCATCTCAAACTGCGCCTGAGCGACTTCCACCGCGCCCGGATATGCAGCCACCGCCGAGCGATAAAAATAGGAAGCGTCCGTATCGTTTTTTGCAGCCTGCGCTAACTGGCCTGCGCCGACGTGAGCGCGCGGCGTCCAATCGCTTTTAGGAAAGACGCGGCGCATCTCGTCCAATTTTGCGCGCACTAAATCCCACTGTCTCGCGCGCGCATAAGTTTGGACCAGATGATAGAGAGCCTCTGCGCGCAGGTCTTCGTTGGAAGCAGGCACGCTGTTAAGAGCAGCGACCGCTTCGGTTGTTCGTTTTGAGTTTTCCGCAGAGATGCCGCGACGCAGTTGCGCCTGCGCGTTAGCCGTCGCGGGAAAGAAGGTGAAGGCGTCTGTGTAGGCGTTGTAGGCGTCGGCGTATCGCTTCGCATCAAAAAGTTTTTCAGCGCGCGTGGCGGCCTCTTCGGCGGTCGCGGGTGCAGCAGTTGATTGAAGGCGCGCGAGGCTCGTCGCGGCCTCTGAGCTTTGGACGGAAGCAGGCGCGTAGAAATATAGGCGACGATATGCGGCGAGAGAGCGCGTCGAATCAGAAGTCTGCTCGTAGGCTTTCGCTGTGAGCAGCAGCGCGGCGGCATCATCTTTGCCGTAAAGTTCTTTCAAGAGCGCGGGCACGGCTGCGGCCTGCGAGTCCTGCATGAGCATCTGCGCAACATGAAGCGTCGCTTCACGAGCGCGCAAAGATGTTGGAAACTCACGCGCAAGTTCTTCATAAACGGCGCGAGCTTCGGCGCGTCGTCCCGCTTGCTCCAGAGCGTCTGCACGCATCCACAATGCGTAATCGCCGATTGAAGTGCGCTCGCGTATCAAGCTCGTGTCAAGAAGCGAGGCCGCGCCTGCAAAGTCTTTGGCGTTCGCGCGTATGCGTGCGCGGACGATGCGAGCGAGAGCCGCCGTCTTCGTGTTCGGAAACTGAGATTCGATGCGCGCCACGGCATCTTCGCCGGGCAGCACGCCGCCTCTGGTCATCGCACGCAGTTGATCTTGCGCGCTCTTTTCTGCGGCTGTCTGCTGGTGCGTGCTGCAACTCGCGCGCATGAATGTAAAGGGCGCGACAAGGAGTCCAAACACGACGACGAGACCAGCAATGATGAAGACCGTGCGATGCTTGCGAAAGTCTAGTTCCAAAATTTCTCCCCCTGAAAACGAAGATGAGTGACAAACGATAAGGACGTAAAACGTCAATCGTGAATCGTGAATAGAGAAAAGCAGTTCTTCTATTTACGATTCACGATTTACCATTTACGTCCTTGACTCATCACTCATCGCTCGCCTTTTGATTCAGACTAAGCTGAGACGGTTGCGCCCGGATAGCCTGAGCCGAGTTTTGACGGATCGCCTTCGGCAAGCGTGTTGACCAGTTCCTGATGGAAATAGTCGTAGCGCGTGGCGACAGGCGGCGCGACTCTCTTGTCATACATCTGGCGTGAGCGGTCTATGTCTTCTCTCAGGCGTTCGTAGATGTCGCCTTGCGAGCGGCCATCGCGCACCTTCTGCTCGTTGTAGAGTTTGATTTCGGAGACGAGCAATCGCGCGAAGCGGCGCGCGTCCTGATGCAGACGCTTCTCATCTTCGCTGACTTCGATGGGGAGTTCCTGTTCGGCGCTCCTGCCGTAGCGACGCGCCGTGCCTAAAGGCGCGACATATTGTGATGGAGGCGCAGACTCAGGCTGCGTGCCGCCTTCGCCGGGCAGATCGGACCATGAAGATGTGGGCTGCGTTCCTGCCTGACCGCCGAGGTCTGACCAGCTTGATTCCGCCTGCGCCGGTGAAGGTGTCGGCATGACAGGTTCGGGCGTTGACGCGACAAACGGCGCGACGCCTTTCTCTTCTTGCGCAGATTGAGCTTCGCTCGCGGCGGCTTCTTCTTCCGCAGGCTGGACCAGTTGTGGTTCAGCTTCGACAGGTTGAGCAGATTCTACAATCGCCTCTTCTTCAACTTCGGCCAGCGGCTCTGCTTCAACTGTTTCTACAGGAGCAGCGACGATTTCTGCGGCGTGGGTTTCTTCCGCCTGTGCTTCTTCAACTCTTTGCTCTTCCTGCGCGGGCGCGGGCGCTTCGGCCTGTGCGGGTTCTTCTTCTGCGGTAGCGTCGCGCGTAACTGCGAGAAGCTCTACGGCCATCCCTGCGACTCGCACGAGCGTTTCGAGAGCTTCGAGGTTGATGGCATCGGAGTCTAGACCTGCGGAGTCTGCATAAAGAATTGCGACGCTCCGGGCGCGTATGACGAGCGGGATTGCGGCCATGCGCTGCGGTGGCTCTGCGCCGAGC
>JBAWGU010000722.1:0-2875 GCA_049593215.1 Pyrinomonadaceae bacterium | reverse complement strand
TGGTGATGCCACGAGCTTTCTCTTCGGGTGCGTTATCAATGGAATCGAAGGCACGGACGGTAATCTTCGGGTTATGCTTAGCGAGCACTTTGGTGATGGCAGCCGTCAAAGTGGTCTTGCCGTGGTCAACGTGTCCTATCGTCCCGATGTTCACGTGTGGCTTCGAGCGATCAAATTTCTCTTTCGACATTCTGTGATGACCTCTTCTTTAAGATCAGTTCATTTCCTGCGCGAGACTTGGCTGTTGGAAGCCCGAGATGGGATTCGAACCCATGACCTCCTCCTTACCAAGGAGGCGCTCTACCCCTGAGCTACTCGGGCGCGAAGTCCGCACCGAATCTAAGGTAAAAGTTAAAGCGGGCGACGAGGCTCGAACTCGCGACCCTCAGCTTGGAAGGCTGATGCTCTACCAACTGAGCTACACCCGCAAGAGCAAAGGGCAGAGGGATGAGGGATGAGGGATGAAATTTTGCGCGTTTCATCCCTTATCCCTTTGCCCTCATCCCTTCCTCTGGTGCAGGGGGTAGGATTTGAACCTACGTAGGGTGTGAACCCGCCGGGTTTACAGCCCGGTGCCATTAACCACTCGACCACCCCTGCGCTACTTGTCAAACAGGGTTGCTGGAGCCGGTGGAGGGATTTGAACCCCCGACCCGCAGTTTACAAAACTGCCGCTCTACCCCTGAGCTACACCGGCGCGCTACAGACAGCTCTAGCGTCTTCCGACAAAACTCGAATACTACCAATAGCCTTTTTAAAACGCAAGTCGCAGCAAGGGGTAACGCGTTAAACGGCTTGCTGTTTAACACAAACGTAGAATTCTATTGACGTTTTTGGATGTCGCACAGTAGGATAGAGTTGGGTCGAGCGTGCGCGCCGGAGATTAACCAAACGCGCATTTAACTTGATCTTCTCGCAATCGCACTTGGTCGCTGCTTCCTTTTTCGGTGGCCGACAGCGTTCCAAAATCTTCAAAAGCCCCTCTGATTTCCTCAGCAACATCTTCCTAGAAGGAGACTTATCTCTGTGCCTACCTATCATCTTGTCAAACGAAGCCTGACAGTATCACTTCTGCTTTTCGCCTGCGCGTTCTTCGCAACAGTGAGCGCGCAGACCAGCGATGACACAAGCGCGTCGCAACAGCAAAGACCCAGACCAACGGTGTCGCTGCCGCAGGAGAGAGGACCAGCGCAAGTCGCCGGGCCGTCAAATCTACTGTGCGGAGGAATGATTCCCGTTGAGGTCAACGCCAACGCTTTTGAGATTGTCGGCGGCGAACAGGAGCAAGAGCAGCGCGAGTTTACAGAGGGCGATTACGTTTACCTCAACGCAGGCTCCCAACAAGGACTGCGCGCAGGGCAGGAGTTTTCTGTCATCCGCCCGCGCGGAAAGTTCTATACGAAGCTGACGGCGAAGAAGGGCGCGCTTGGCGTCTTCACGCAGGAGCTTGGGCAACTGCGAGTCGTGAGCGTTAAAGCCAACATCTCGGTCGCCGTCGTGAGCAGCTCCTGCGACACGATGATGCTGGGAGACATGCTGACAGCCGTGCCGCAGCGCGTCTCGCCAAACGAGCGCGAGGAGATCGTGCTTGATCGTTTCAGCGAGCCGACGGGCAAACAGCAGGGACGCATCGTGATGGCGCGCGACGGGCGCGAGTCTCTCTCTTCCAACATGGTCGTCTATATAGACCTCGGCACAGAGGACCAGATCAAGAGTGGCGACTACTTCACAATCTTTCGCCCCGTCGGGACAGGCAATCTCACGCGGGTCCAGAATGAAGAGATCGTGCCGAACAAAGACGGCGGATTTGAGAGTGATCGCAATCGCGGCGGCGGCTACTCGAATCAGCCCAAGCGCCTGAAGAAGCCGAACGGCGACAGCGACGTAATCTTCAACCGCCCGCTCACCACGCGTCAGGTCATACGCCATCGTCCACAGATGCCGCGCAAGATTGTCGGCGAACTCGTCGTCCTCAGCGTGCAGGGTCGCACCGCGACAGCCATCATCACGCGCAACGCTCAGGAAATTCTCACGGGCGATTGGGTCGAGCTTCAATAGAAAATATTTCCTGAAGGAGGCTCTCGACAATCTTTTGCTCTCACACTCTCGCGTGCCGGGAGATTGTTAAAGGAACTGAAAACTATGAACAGCATCAAATGCTACAACTGTGGACTTGTGAACTGGGCTGCAACGGGAGGTTGTAAGCGTTGTGGCGCGGTCTTCATGAATGCCGCTCCAACCGATCAGGCTTACCAACAGGATTACGCGGGTGCGCCGCCCGACGCTCAATGGGAGCAGGGCTATGGAGAAGAAGGCTACGGCGAGCAAGGCTATGGAGAGCAGCAGCAACAACAACAGCAGCAGCACTACACGGGGCGCGACTACTACGCTCCGCAGTATCAGAGCGCGCCTTACAACCAGTTCTACTATCCTGAGACAGACAAGCAAAAGGGGCTGGCGATTGCTTCTCTGGTTCTGTCAATTCTCAGCGCGATCACCTTCGGGCTGCTCGGTCTCGGCGCGATTCTGGGTCTGATCTTCGGCATCGTCGCTTACAGGAGAGCGAAGAGAAATCCTATGCAGTATGGCGGCGAAGGGTTGGCCCTCGCAGGAATCATCATTAGCGGCATCTCCATCTTGATGTTCCTCTACATCGCAGTTGTCGCGGCGATTGCTATTCCCAACTTGATGGCCTCGCGCCGCGCTGCCGATGAAGCGTCGGCAATTACCTCTCTAAGAAATCTCAACTCGGCTGAAGCTACTTACCAGGCAACGGCAGGCGCAGGCAATTACGGCTCGCTGGACGAACTCTACAGGGCTGGTCTCATTGATGCGCAGCTTGCGAGCAAGAACAAGAACGGCTACAGGTTTGAGA
>JBAWGU010000721.1:0-6965 GCA_049593215.1 Pyrinomonadaceae bacterium | reverse complement strand
GCTATGTTCTGTTCGATGATTGAGTGGCGACGCTGCATCTCCTTGATTTGCATTTCGAGTTCCATGATGTGCAGGTCAATGAAAATCTTCATATCGCCGTTTAAATTAAAACTTCGCTCGAAATCTTTGCGTGCCTCGTCCCTTTGTCCCTGCTTGCGATGAGCCACGCCGCGCTCTGCGAAGACCAGAGGGTTGTTGGGATCGAGTGCAATGCTTTGGTCAAAATCGCTGATGGCCTCTTGCAGGTTGCCTTCGAGAAGCAGCGCGCGGCCACGTTTGAAGTAAGCGTCTGCGTCGCGCGGGTTGAAGCGTATGGCTTTGTTGAAATCTGCGATAGCGCCTGTGAGGTCCAGATGGTTTGAGCGAATGAGGCCGCGATTGGTGTAAGCTCTGGTGATGTCCAGATTCTTGCTGACCTGTCCCGGGTCCAGCTCTATCACTTTCTCGTAATCTTCAATGGCGCTGTCGAGGTCTCCTTTGACTCTCAGGAGTTTGCCGCGCTGTAAGTAAGCCTCCGCCATCGAGGGATTAAGCTGAATGGCTTGATTGAAATCTGCAATCGCGCCGTCAATCTCTCCCTTAGCGATGCGCGAGACGCCGCGCTTGAAATAATCTTTGGCAGATTTGAGATGCTGCGCTTGAGAGATGGAAGGGGCAATGAAAATCAGCGAGCAGGCCAATAACAAGAAGAAGAGACGCCTCATAAGAAAACCTCCAACTGCGCTCAGTGAAGCGTTCGCAGGTATTTCACAAAGCGAACGCAGTCAAGCTCCGTTATATCTGTAATGCGCACGCCGATGAGAAAGGATTGTTCCCCTTCCTGCGAAAGAATCTTCTCATGTCGCACGGTCCGGCCCTTCAGATCAATCGGCCCTGACGGAAGATGCAGGATGATTCTCAATACGCATTGATGACTGCTCAAGTCATGGTGGTCCACGAACAAATAAGGGACGACGAGCGAAAGGCCGCTTGCCCTCAGGTCTTGTGTATAACCTTCAAAACGAAGCGGCGGGGCAGCCGCCTCGTCAGCCTCGCTGCCTGCGTCCAGCACCGTTGCGCTGAAAGGCAGCCGCGCCCTCTGTCTCAGATCAGATTCCGAATTGCTGCTCATCGAGGTTGATTGCGCCCGGTCCAGATTTCCCTTAACGCTTATGGCGAAGTCTGGATAGCTATATCTTCATCCTACACGAGTAGAAAATCAACTTTTTTATTGAGCTTGACGCTCCGCTATTGAACGACTGAAGTAAGCAGGGAGCCGCGACGGTCTGCTGCGGTGGCCCAACCTTCTTCGAGCCTTCCGATCATCCCATGAAAATGTATGTCCGTGCCGGAGAGAACAAGCAGCATGTCTCCGGCCTGATAGCCCGGGTCTTCCAGGCGAAAGCGTATCACTGTGGCCTGCCCGTTCTCCTGCTCGACGGTCTCGAAAGAGAAGCTGTCTTCGTCAACGACGTAGGTTTGCGAGTTGTTTGTGTTTCTTTGTGATTCAGGCATTGATTTGATTGGACCTCTATGAAAATGGCGCACGCGCGCGCCGGACGGCGAACAGTGTGGGGAGAGAAGTTTTGATGCGGCCTTAGCGTATGGTCACTTCGAGCGTGTAGGCGATGGCGGAATTTCTTGAAGTGTCCGGCAGCACGTTAATTCTATAATCGCCCGAAAGCGGAAGCTCGCCGGACCAATCCTGAACATAATCCGCGAGAGAATCTCCGTCAGGATTAAGAATTGTAAACCTCACGTCGCCGCGAGCGGAAAGGTGTACGCTCATGCTTTGGCCCGCGCGCGCGCCGAGCAGGTAATCGTGGCTCATGCCGCGCGCAACCGTTCCCTTCAACACAGCCGTCGTGCGGCCTCTGGGAAAACGCACGCGCTCAACGATACTTCTGCCTCGCTGTGCAGGAACGACTGCAAACATGGCAAGCAACAGCGCCATCAATGTGAGAGCCGGAAAAAAGCGGCTACGGATTTTCATTATTCTTCTCCTCCTCTTCGGATAGTTGAAAATTTTAGACGGCGACGAAGAGATTCAAGCTGAAACGTCGCTCGTGGTCAAACCACGCGCGCGCTAATTTGAACCGCGTATCGCGCGCAAAGGCAAAGAGTTCTTCCTCGTCGTACTTGTAAGAGTTCTCCGTGTGAATTGACTCGCCCTCCGCAAAGTTAATCTCTAAATCCAAAGCTCTGATTTCAACTCTCTGCCGTGCGCGGCTCAAGATGTGCATCTCTACGCGGCCCTGCTGTTCATTATAGACAGCCTCGTGCTCGAATCTCTTGAGATCAAAGCTGGCATCAAGCTCCCTGTTGATGCGTAAGAGCTGATTGAGATTAAAAGCCGCCGTCACGCCGAGCGCATCATCATAGGCCGGGACAAGTATCGCGGCGGATTTTTTGAGATCAGCCCCGATGAGCAAAGCGTCCCCGCGCCGCAATACGTTTCTGACTCTTTGCAGCAGCGCGCGCGACTCCGTTGCGTCCAGATTGCCGATGCTTGAGCCTAAGAAGAGAGCTATCGTTTGCGTCTTGCTTGCATCATCCTGCGCTGGCGACGAAGAGAGAGCTTGAAGAGCCGTCAGATAGTCTGCCGCATAAGCCTCAATGCGAAGATCGGGATAAAGATGGAGAAGCTCTTCGGAGCTGCGGCGCAGGCTCGCTGTAGAAATGTCTATCGGAAGATAGGCAAGATTTTTCTTCTGGAGAAGAAGAGCCTCAATCAGAAAGCGCGTCTTGGATGAGCTGCCGTTGCCGAGTTCGATTAACCTGATTGATGCAGGCGAGCCGGATGCGCTCGCGGCAATAATCTCGTCCGAATAGTCTGCAAGTATCTCGCTCTCCGCGCGTGTCAGATAATATTCAGGCAGAGCACAGATCGCTTCAAAGAGGTGCGAGCCGAGTTCGTCATAAAAATATTTGGGAAGCAGCTTCTTCGGCGTCGCAGTCAATCCTGCGCGCACGTCTTCGGCAAAAGTGCTTACGCGCGCTTCCGCCACAGGCGCGTGAATTGTCAAACGATCAGCCCGCGCACGGCTCAGGCTTGCGGATTGGCTTGATTCTTCACCCATGAGAGAAATCATGTTCTGAATATCTCAGAAGCAAATCAAGATGCAGCAGAATGCTTCTGAAATTCCTTAATCTATTCTGAGTCTAAAGAGAGACACGATAGCCTTGTTCCCTGAGCTTAGCAAGGCGCGGGAGATTGTCTTCAGAGAGATTGATAAAACCGGCTGCAAAACAGTTTTCTATTGCGAAACACTTATTCGGCGTATATTATCTGAAGGTCGAACAGCGCACTTCTCGACAATCAGCACACCTCAAATAATCAACAACAGGAGAAAATTACGAATGCGGTTTCAAGTTAATGTCAGGAAAGCAACTGCGCTTGCCTTAGCCCTTATTTTGACGAGCTTCGCCGTCAACTACGCACATGCGCGCAACAGGCACACAGTCGAGTACACCTACAAGGTACATAACAAAAGTAAGAGCACCATCGTGAAACTCTTAGCATCGGAGGACGGTAAAACTTTCGGAGCATTTGATATTGGCGACGGCATCGCTCCGGGCGTGACCGTGACGCTGGTCTGGGATAAATCAACCGATAAAGGAAACTGTGAATGGTGGATTAAAGCCGAGTTTGATGACGGCGGAGAATCTCCGGCCAAGGAATTCGATTTTTGCGAGGAAAACCTTGTGCTGGAGTTCAGCTAATAATTGTCCGAAACGTAACAGCGCAAAAGGCAGTTATATTGAAAGCTCTCCGAGATGGAGGGCTTTCCCTCTTTAGATAGTTCGTCAAAATCAGGTCGCGTCGCAATTTGTAAGAGGTGAGCGAAATCCGCTCTTAAAGGTTTGTCAGACGCTCTTAGGCTTGAATTGACAAATGCGGTGCGCTATGTGGTAATCATCCTTACCATCACATCACTCCGGCGCTTAGAGCGCGAGCATTCCCTTCGTAGATCAGCCGCTCAAAAACAGTTCGAGCGTTGATTTGAAATTTTGATAAGTGGTGTGGTAGAAAAGTTAAACTTGCTGCCTTAGCTCAGTTGGCTAGAGCGCCTGACTGTGGATCAGGAGGTCGATGGTTCAAGTCCATCAGGCAGTACCATCATTTTCAAGTGTTTAAGGGTAGCACACAGGCTGCCCTTAAATTTTTTGTGTGCCTATAGTGTGCCAAATGAAGTAAAGGGGTATTTAGAAGTCTCCTTTATCGAGGGGGCTACGAACTCCTTGACCGCCCCGGTTAAGCACATGTGTGTAGATCATTGTCGTGCTCACGTCTTTATGCCCTAACAACTCCTGAATCGTCCTGATGTCATAACCAGCCTCTAAGAGGTGAGTAGCAAAGCTATGTCGCAGCGTATGGCAACTCGCTCTTTTCGTAATGCCAGCACCTTTGCTGGCGCTCTTCAACGCTCTTTGTAGAGCGTCTTCTGAAGCGTGATGCCTTCTCGTCTGCCCTGAGCGTGGATCAGCCGACAGCTTGTTAGCAGGGAACGCCCACTGCCAAACCCACTCCTTTGACGCATTCGGGTATTTACGCTCCAAAGCATAGGGTAAATACACGCTGCCATGACCATGCAGTAAATCTTCTTCATGCAAGAACTTTGCACGCTTAAGCTGTTTCCTTAGAGGCTCAACCAGCGTTGACGGTAAGATCGTGCGTCTGTCCTTCTCACCCTTACCGTCTCTCACAATGATCTGCTGGTAGCCGAAGTCAATATCTTTGACCCTCAGACGCACGCATTCCATTAAACGCAATCCCGCCCCGTAGAGAAGACTCGCCATCAAGTGATGTATGCCTGTGAGATGTGAGAGCAATCTATTGACCTCTTCCTGAGTAAGCACTGTGGGCACTCTGATAGGCTGCTTAGCTCTTTCGATGCCGTCAATGAAGTCCATCTCTCTGCCGAGTACTTCACGGTAGAGAAAGAGCAGAGCTGCCAGTGCAACATTTTGTGTGGACGCGGAGACCTGTCCCTGTGTGGCAAGATGTGAGAGGTACTGACGGATTTCATCAACTCCCATCTCTTTAGGATGGCGTTTGTGATGATAAAGGATAAAGTGCCTGATAGCTTGAACGTAAGCATCTTCCGTGCGAATGCTATAATGCTTGAGGCGTAGATTTTCCCGCACTTGATTGAGCAAGGTTGGCTTTGGTGAAGACATGAGGCCGCTCCGTTGAGGAAAGTGAACGAGCAGCGAGGATGGTGCGGATTATGACATGAAGTTAGCGGTAAAAACCAGCTATACGAGTAATTAGACCGCTAAAGAGCGGTAATTTATCCCTATACGGCATATTAGACCGCAGTCGCCCTAAATGAAAAATACCGCACCTCGCGGTCTAATTGTAGTTGGGCGCTTCTCGAATTCCAACAATATACTCAGTGGTGCTGTTACTAAAGCTAAGACAAAGATTCTTGAGGATGATAAAATTCACGCTGAAAGGAGAAATCAAAATTTGGCGAATTTGGCACATAGGACTCGTGCTTGGTTGATGAAAGAGGAATGTTATATGCAAATTAGGCGGTGAGAAACTTATATGACATACCAAGTTGGAGATACCATTGGGAAATATACAATAATCAGAGAGTTAGGTAGTGGGACGTTCGGCATAGTCTATTTAGTTGAGTGGCTTGGTTCAAAAGGCAAGAGGCAGGGTGCTCTCAAGATACTCAAAGACCCAAAGTTCAAAGAGATTCTCGAAGAGGTATCGGCGTGGGCGCGTGTGAGTCATCATCCCAATATACTGACCTTCATCGGAGCAACTGAATATAACAAACAGATTTTGCTCATTAGCGATTGCGCTACTGATGGGAATTTAGAGGGCTGGATTAAAGTTCACGGTGGGAAAAAGGAATCTGTCGAAGGCGCAATTAGGTTGACGGATGGGGTTCTTTGTGGTTTAGAGCATTTGCACGACAATGGCATTGTGCATCGGGACATTAAACCAGCCAATATCTTACTCAAAGATGTCACTCCTTTATTAGCGGATTTTGGTTTAGCGCGTGGATTGGAGTTAGTCCAAAGTAGTATTCTTGCCGGGACATTGGCCTATATGTCACCGGAGTTAATCAACGCATATCTTAATCAAGGACTAGGTACTCCGAGATATGAACGCACGGAAGCTGATGATTTATGGGCGTCAGCAGCAACTTTTTATGAAATGTTTTCAGGTAATTTACCGTTCAAATCACTTAACGAAATTATAAACACCAACCCCTATACGCTTCCACCCCACGTCCCTAGGGAACTGCGTGACTTCATCGAAAAAGCTTTGCAGAAAGATATAACTCGACGGTTTCAGACGGCAACAGAGATGCGTGCGGCTTTGGAGAAGGCTTGGGATAATTTTAGACAAAGAGAGGAAAGGCAGCGACGGGAAGCAGAGAAAGAGCGCCAGCGTGGTGGATTCTGGAACACTGAAATAAGGAAGTTAAGCCTGAGGGTGATTCTAGTCGCCACAGGATTAATTTGGGGGTCATCGCTGTTAGCAGCTTTGGTCGCTTACGAGGTGCAGGGCAGGCCGCCATTTAACGGCCTTGAGGTGGGAGCTACTCATCCGGTTAGCGTCGCATTTTTGACGCTTCTCGCAGCACATTTTATTTTATTTCTTATACTGCCAACCCCCCGGCTCAAGCGTCCCTTCTTTCATGGCCTTCTGATCCTAGCCCTCAGTTGGCTTATCGGCATTCCGTTTTACTTACGATTTGTCGGAGAGTCATTCCTGAGCGCGTACCCTTTTGTGCTCTTCCTCACGGCGGGAGCGAGTATGTTCGGTCTTATGATTGGCGACTCCTATTATCACCCCGCGCCTATACCGGTATACACCCCCCCAACAAAAAAAATAGAACTAAACAGTAGTCCCAAACAGGTGATTGCTAAGATGGGTCAGCCGAGAGAGATTATCAACTTAGGCTCGAAGATGATTTATGTATATAAGGACACGAAAGTTATCTTTAACACCGGTAAAG
>JBAWGU010000720.1:0-9017 GCA_049593215.1 Pyrinomonadaceae bacterium | reverse complement strand
GTTGATGACCCGCCCGCTACCGCAGGCGGTTCTGACAGTCTCTTTACTTCGTCTCCTGACAGCCCTGCGTGATGATTGTCGAAGCGATGTGGACAATCTTCCAGCCTTGCGGCGTGCGCAGGAGTTGAAAAGAGTTGACGCCGCAGTTGGTCAGCCGCTCGCCGACGTGGAAATCGTAGCGGCCCCAGACGGTCGCCACATCGCCCTGCACTCTCACTTCCTCTTTGAACATGCGCTCGCGGTAAGGCTCTTTCGTCTCAGCGACGAGCTTGGCGAAATCATCCAGCGACAACCATCTCACCGTCGGCTGGCCCTGTCGCACGAAGGTTGAGACAAGTCTGCCTTCCGGGACAAACAACTCGCGCATCGCGTTTGTCTGCTTCGCCTGCATGGTCTCGAACAGGTGTTTGACCACATCACGAACGGCAGCCTCGTCGTTCGGCGCAGACGTTTGCGCTTGAGAGTTGATGAGAGCCGCGCTCGCGTGCATGATGCAGAGTAGTTGCGCAGTGATAAAGAGAAATAGTGTCAGACGCTTCGTCAATGTGTTCACCTCATCAGAGAGATTGCCGGATAACTTTAGAGCGATTTTAAGTTGGGTTTAGGGCTAGTAAGATTCACCGCAGAGGCGCAGAGTTAGCGCAGAGAGTTGAATTGATCTGTAATTTGAGATTTCAAATCACAGATTTTAAAATTTTCTCTGCGCAGAACTCTGCGGCTCTCTGCGCCTCTGCGGTGAACCGCCTTGCTCCTGACATTCAATAAAAATGATCTGGAATCTCGGCTCTGCGTGTGCGCTACTTGATTCTCAACTCGAACGGGAGCATGAGCATTACTTCGCCGCGCTTCATCTTGTCAAGCATGTTGGCGTATTGAAACGTGCGTCGCACGTCTTCGGGCATTGCTGCGAAGACTGCGCGCTGTTGCTGTAGCTTAGCCGTTGCATCGTCGTCTTCCTCGTCCTTGTTGAAGATTTGCTCTAAGAAAGTTCGCGGCACGGGGAAGATGACGAGGCGCACGCCCTTGTCTGCGGGGAGTTTGGCGAGTTGTTTAGCAACCTCGATGGCGTGGTCCAGTCCGCCAAACTCGTCAACGAGTCCATTCTCTTTCGCCTGGCTGCCCATCCACACTCTACCCTGCCCGATTGAATCCACATACTCAACGTCGCGGCCTCTTCCCTTCGCTACCTTCGGCACAAAGTTGTCGTAGTAGACGCTCTTGATGACCTCTTCAAATTTGGCGCGCTCTTCCGGCGAAAACTGTTCCGTCTCGCGGAAGATGCCAGCGTTTTTTCCGCGCAGGACATACTCGTTTGAGATGCCGAGCCAATCATAAAAACCCTTCATCACGGGCTTGCCCGCGAAGACGCCGATTGAGCCTGTGATAGTCGAAGGCTCTGCGACAATCTTGTTCGCGTTGCAGGCAATGTAGTAGCCGCCCGATGCCGCAAGGTCGCTCATCGAAACTACGACGGGCTTCTTCTGCTTGGCATTCTCAATGGCGTGCCAGATTAAATCCGAAGCAGTGCCGGAGCCGCCCGGACTATCAACGCGAAGCACTATCGCGCGAATCCTCTTATCATCGGCAGCATCTTTAATCGCTTTGACAACCGTGTCGGAGCCAACGCTCTGGCTGCCGTAAGGACTGTCGTTAGATTTGCCCGAACCGATTGTGCCTGAAGCGTAGATGACGGCGATGCGCTCGCCTTTGTTGAGGCCGAGAGATTCCGGCGTGACCTGTTTGTATTCGGAAGCTTTGGCAACGTGCAGCTCATCCGAATCTTTGTAACCAAGACGCTGCTTCAACTCTTTCTCGACTTCATCCTTGTAGCTCGCGCCGTCAATCAAGCCAAGCTCTTTCGCTTTCGGCGCGGTGTATGGCGCACTGTCAACCAGAGCGCGCACTTCATCCGCAGACTTGTGGCGCGAAGACGCAATCGCGTTGACGTAACGATTGTAGAGGTCATCCACAATCGAGTTCATCACTTCCTTATGCGCGTCAGACATATTCTTGCGCGTGAACTGGTCCGGCGCATTCTTATATTTGCCGATCTGGAAAACGTCAGGGTAGATGCCTAGCTTATCGAGCGAGCCGCGAAAGAACATCACGTCTGCGGCAAAGCCGTTGATGAAGAGATCGCCCGGCGGCGGAACGAAAACTTTGTCGCAGGCCGTGGCAATGTAATACTCCTTGTTCATGCCCATCTCTATGTAGGCATAGACGGGTTTGCCGGATGTGCGAAAATCAGCAATCGCTTCGCGTATCTCATCAGCCTTGCCCCAACCCGCTCCTGAAAAATCCACGTCGAGCAGAATCGCGCTGATGCGCTTATCAGTCTTAGCCTTCTTAAACTGCATCAGCAGGCTGGTCAGAGATTGATCGTCTTCACCAAATATTTTTCTAATCGGGTCTTCGGGAACGTAATCAGGCAAAGAGCCTTCAATCTTCAAAGTGAGCACGCTGTTATTTTGAACGACAGGCTCGCTGCCGCGCACTGCCGAAACAACCAACGCGACAACCGCTAGAGCGACGATGAGAACCAGTATTAAAACACCCGAAATGATAAGAGCGATCTTCTGTTTACGAGACATTGCCATAAATTTCTACCTGCAAAAAGATTTCCGAAAACTTGCGACCACAATGAGAGTCGTCAACACGTTGTCAGTACGCAATCAGGAGAGAAAAAGTTTAAGAGCAAGGATGTAAGAGCAAGGATGAAGGTGGAAGGATGAAGGATGAAAGAATGGCTATTTAAGATGAGCCATTCAATTTGAACAGCCACGCCTTCATCCTTCCGCCTTCATCCTTCATCCTTGCTTTACGATCCACCCGCCGCCGACAACTTCATCGCCGCGATAGAAGACCGTTGCCTGTCCGGGCGTGATGGCGCGTTGAGGTTCGTCAAACTTGATGCGCGCTCGCGCGTTCTCAAGCGGTGTGATGGTGGCGGGAGCGGGCAGGTGGCGATAGCGCACGCGCACTTCGGCTCTGACAGGCACGCTCGGATTATCAAAGGCAATCCAGTTGACGCCTGCGGCAGTAAACTCATCGCTCAAAAGCTCGTCCTGCTCGCCGACGACCACGCGTTTGCGCGCCGCATCAATCGAGACGACGTAGAGCGGTCGTTCATTTGAGATGCCCAAGCCTTTGCGCTGTCCGACGGTGTAGCGATGTATGCCGTTATGATTTCCAATAACTTCACCGTTTGAATTGACAATCTCACCCGCGCCGGGCAAACGCTCCTGCTCATCTTCCGCTTCGAGGTAGCGATCAATGAAGCCCGCGTAATCTCCGTCAGGGACAAAGCAAATCTCCTGCGATTCGGATTTCTCCGCAACCGCCAGTTTCGCGTCGCGCGCAACGTCGCGCACCTCCGGCTTGGACATCTCGCCAAGCGGAAAGAGCGAGCGCGAGAGTTGGTCCTGCGTCAACTCCCACAGAAAGTATGACTGATCTTTTTGCAGGTTGCGCCCGCGAAGAAGCTTATGACGCCCGCTCTCTTCATCAAACTCAACACGCGCGTAATGGCCCGTCGCAACCTTCTCGCATCCCAGACTCGCGGCGAGACGATCAAGCGAAGCGAACTTCAAACGGCTGTTGCACGCGACACAAGGGATCGGCGTCTCGCCGCTCAGATAACTCGTCACAAACGGCTGGACCACATCGCGCTCGAAATCCTTTTCAAGATTCAGCACATAAAAAGGAAATCCCAACTCTTCGGCCACACGCCGCGCATCGTACACATCATCCAGCGAGCAACAACGCGAAGGCAAAGGGTCTCCATGCTCGTCAACACTTAGCCCACGGCGCTGGTTCCACAACTGCATCGTGAAGCCCACGAGGTCATGCCCCTGCTCCTTCAAAATTGCCGCCGCCGCGCTCGAATCCACGCCGCCGCTCATTGCTACTGCTATTTTCATAAATGGTGAATGGTGAATGGTAAATGGACGAACGGTTTTTCTATTCACCATTTACCATTTACTATTTACTATCCCTTTGCCGCTCGTTCACGGCGAATGTTAAGATGCCCGCACGGTTGAAAAAGCAGGCTTACGATTAACCTTTAAGGATAGCGCATCGGAGCGAAAACGTCAGCCCGGTAAGATAGTCAAGAGTCTGAAGTCTGGAGTCTGGAGTCAAAAGACAGAAAGCTTTTGGCCTTTGACTTTAGACTCCTGACTCTGAGACTCCAGACTTTTATGGAACGAGCAATTGAAGAATATCGCGTCACGGACGAGCCTTATTATCTGGCCGTCTCGCGCGAGGTTGAACTATTTGAAGCGGCGCACGCGGCTCGCTTGCCTGTGATGTTGAAAGGGCCGACGGGCTGCGGCAAGACGCGTTTTGTGGAGCACATGGCGTGGCGTTTGGAGCGTCCGTTGATAACGGTCGCGTGCCATGAGGATTTGTCTGCGACGGATTTGGTCGGGCGATTTCTCCTCGAAGGCGATGAGACCGTCTGGCACGACGGGCCTTTGACAACGGCGGTGCGAAACGGCGCAATCTGTTATCTGGATGAAGTGGTCGAAGCGCGCAAGGATACTGTCGTTATCATTCACCCTTTGACGGATGATCGGCGACGGTTGCCGATTGAGAAGCGTGGGACGGTGCTGGACGCGCCACCGGATTTCATGCTCGTCGTCTCTTACAATCCCGGCTATCAATCCATCCTGAAAGATTTGAAGCAGTCAACGCGCCAGCGTTTCGTCTCGCTCGAATTCGACTACCCGCCGCCCGAATTGGAAGCGGAGATTGTCGCGCGTGAAGGCGGCATCAATTTAGGCACGGCGCGCGACCTTGTGCTCATCGGGCAGAAGATTAGAAACCTGCGCGGGCACGGTCTGGAAGAAGGTGTCTCCACACGCTTGCTGATTTACGCAGCGCAGATGATCGCGCGCGGCATCCCGCCTGTTGATGCTGCGGACGTTGCGCTCTGCTCGCCCATCACAGATGATAGAGAATTACAACGAAGCATCAGAGAGATTGTGACAACTGTCATCTAAATCCGCCGCGCAAGATTAGCATAACAAACAAGAGGTTCACGCAAAGGCGCAAAGACGCAAAGAAGAATGCGAAGTGGTTGAGAGCTTAATCTCCTTGCGTGCTTCCCTTCACGCCTTTGCGCCTTTGCGTGAAACTGCTTTTTTCAATTACTACGCGCTCTGGTGGAACGAGCAAGGGTTGGAGGATGAAAAGATTGCTGGTGAAACTTCATGCCGACGACTCTCTTCAATTTCGATAAGCCCGCGAGTTGGGCATGGCTGCTGCCCGCGACTTACCTCATTCACATCGCGGAAGAGTACTGGTGCGGCGTTGGTTTTCCGGCGTGGATTTCCAGCTTCGGCTTTGCGAAGCTTACGCCCGAACTTTTCTTAAGACTAAATGCTGCGGCGTGGCTGGTGATGACTATCGGAGTCGCGCTTGCCATTGTGATTCAACCTCTGCGCTTTCTCATCGTCGGTTTTGGCGCGGCAGTTTTCATCAACGGCCTCGCGCACACCATCGGCAGCATCGTTACCGTCACCTACTCGCCCGGCCTCGTCTCAGGCTTGCTGATCTGGATACCGCTCGGCTCAATCATTCTCTATCAAGCGTGGCGAAGCATCCCGCGTCTTCAATTCTGGACAGGTGTAATCGTTGGCGTCGCGTTGCACGCGATGATTTCTTTGACTGCCCTTTCTTCAGGCGGGCGCAGTTAAGCGAGAGCATCCGGCCTCATTCTCTTCTTACAGAATCAGACTTTCATAGCGGTCGCCGTCGAAGTTTTCAGTTGCCGATGGCGGTGCCTGTCGCAGAGCGAATAGCCGTCGCGTTCGCTTTCGTTCCGGCGTTGGCGTAGATGACGCCCGACTCGTCAACCTCGAATTGTCTCTCGCCGGTTCTCGTCGTCCCGCTCGTAGTCGTTGGCCTCGCTGTCGCAACAAAGCGCGCAGGGGCAGTTGTCGAGGCGAAACAAACGTAGCTGTAACCGCTCTTTGTGCCGCCGCCGAGCGTGCTGTCAATGATGTTGCTGTTTCTCAAAGCGGTGAGGCCGTTGGCATACAGACCGTTGAGGCTCGTCACCTGATAGACCGCCTGCGAGGAAGAGATGGTACGCATCCCTCCGATGGCTGAGGCTTCGTTGGCCGCGCGGCGTGAGGCGAGAAGGTTCGGGATTGCCATTGCCGCAATGACTCCGATAATCGCCACCACGATGAGCAGTTCTATGAGCGAGAAACCTTTTTGATTTTTGCTTCTGTGCATTTCGACTCCTTACGAATCGCCGGAAGAATAGTTGGCAGGGCATGGGAGCAAACTCGTTCTCCCTCGTTCCATCTTCAGGATATGTGTTGTTGCGCGTCTCGCGCATCGGCAGGAACAACAATTTTTCGATAGGAGTTTAGGCGGATTTTTAGCGGGACCAATAAAACAGAACGCCCGCCGGAGAGTACGACAACTCTCCCATGCGGGACGGAAAAGAAAAGAGTTATGAGATGTGGACGGACGGGCCGGAGAGGTTAAACCGGAGATTTTACGAGGCCGTGACGGTAGGAGTAGATAACGAGTTCAAGGCGGCTTGAGACAGTTAGTTTATCGAAAATTGATGTCATGTGGTGGCGGACGGTCGCCTCGCTGATGAAGAGACGGTCTGCGACTTCCCTGTTCTTGAGACCTTCGGCGACAAGCTCTAAGACTTCGCGCTCGCGCACCGTGAGCGTTCCGATCTTATCGGATTCGGGGTCTGACGTGTCCGCACGCTCTCCGCGCACAAGGTCTGCAAAGACGCGGCCAATCATAGCCCTTGAGAGCCAGAGTTCACCCGCGCTGACTTTCTCGATAGCCGTGATGAGAGACTCGTCGGCCTTATCTTTGAGCACAACTCCGCGTGCGCCAAGACGCACCGCGCGCTCGTGAACTTCCGTGTCGCGTATTCCGGTCAGGATAATGATGCGAGATTTTTTCGTGATGGCGAGAAGCTGCGGAACAAGCTCAAGGCCGTCAACGCCGCCTAAATCCAGATCAAGGAGAATAATGTCCGGCTGCATCTTTTCGGCGCTGGCAAGCGCGTCGAGGCGGTCGCCCGCTTCTGCGACAATCTTCAATCCCTGCTGGCTCTCGATGAGCATTTGCAGCCCCATACGCAGGACTGCATGGTCATCAACGAGCATGATCTTCACGTCATTAAGAGTCATTGTTGCTTGCATGATTTCTCGCCGCGCTTAAAGTGGTATTTCAATGAGCACAACGGTGCCGCCGTCCGCGCGCCTTTCGACTCGCGCCTGACCTCCGAGAGAGGCTGCGCGCTCCGTGAGAGAGCGCGGCGTGAAAGGCGCATAGATTTTACCCGAAGGGCAGTTGTTCTCTATCCGAAGGGTCAGGTTTTTAGAATCACACTCGATACGGATGCAAGCGCGCGTGGCTTCCGTATGTCGCCTGATGTTGCTCAAGCCTTCTGCGATCATCTGAAACGCCTCTGCGGCTAAACCGTCATTGACGCCGAGTTCAATGGGAGACTCAATCCTGACCTCAATCCCCGTCGCCTCCGAAAACTTTGAAGTGAATCGCTGCACTGAAGAGATGAGGCTCGCGCCGTGCCCGTTTGAATTTTTCAATCCGCCGACATACTGGCGCAGGTCCGTAATCCCGATAGAAGTCATCTCAAGCAGGCGATCAACTTCCCTGTGGACATCCGCCTTTCCCGAAACAAGCTTGCGCCGGATGCCTGAGAGTCCGATCTGAAAACCGATGTAAGGCTGTATGACGCTATCGTGTATGTCGCGCGCGATGCGATGCCGCTCCTGCTCTGCGGCGTCTGAAGCAAGGCGGTCAACGAGCCGTATGTTCTCGACAACGGGGTTGACATGCTCTATCACCTGAAGCAGAAAGTCTATGTCCGACGTGTTAAATGAGCGCACCGTCTGCGCGCTGAAATACATGCGGCCTGTGACTTCGCCGTGACGCAGCACCGGAACTGTGATGAATGAGGAATCATCGAGCGTGGCAGACAAAGCTTCGCTCTCATGCTGGCCTTCTGAGACGCGCTCTCCCTGATCCACGTCATACGCATAAAACGGGCTGAAGAAAGGTCTGCGTATGCGTCCGCTCCGGTTGAAGCAGACGGCGAGGCGTTGCGGCAAAGTCAGCAGCCTGCTCGCAAGCTCAGCCGAGATTGCTTCCGGCAAGGCCGTCGTCGGCTGCGCCGTTTTGCGCTCCGCTTTATACAGAAGATAGCCGCCCGCGCGCAGGTCTTTTGTCACGAGCAGGCCCACATCCGTGTCATAGAAATTTCTCAAACTCTCAAGCATCGAATTGATGGTGCGGTCAACGCCGAAGCGCGGGTTTGATAAAGTGATGTCTTTCAGCAGAGCGAGGCGACGCTTGAGCATGATCTCCTGCCCGCCCCAGTAAGCGATTAAGTAGCCGAGCACGACAAGGTAAACAGGGCGCAGCAAAAATCTATAGACTTCAAATCCGTAATCAGGGTTTGCGTTCGCAGTCTCAATCGTATATCCGACCACCGTGTAGGAAAGAGTCGAGACGATGACCACGCTGAACCCTGTCGCAAAGCCTCTGCGGAAAGAAGCAATCAGGATGGCGAAAAGGTAGCCAAAGAAAAAGATGCGGAACGTGCCGCTACACAAACCCACCAGCACGGTAAACCATGCGACATCCACCCAATGTACCCATGATTCAACCAACTGCATAAACCCTGCGCGCTTGAAAGCTAAAAAATAGAGGATGGTGCTGTAGAGCGCGTAGAGGGTAAGGAGAACGTAACTAAGCTGCCAGTAAGCATTGTCAGGTTGCGCCGGATCAAGGTAAATGATAATCAGCGCCGTAGAGGCCAGCATCCAACGGATGGCCGTGCCGATGCGCGTGTCGAACCAACGCGTCACAAGCGGGTCTGCCACCGGCATGAAAGGCTTGATACTGAGCTTGGGAAATCTCACGAACTGAATTTTAATCTACGTGAAAGAAACTATAGCGAGTTGCAAATGAGTGTGATCGTTTAGAGGCGGGCTTGCCCGCCATCTCAA
>JBAWGU010000719.1:0-4899 GCA_049593215.1 Pyrinomonadaceae bacterium | reverse complement strand
TTCTCAAGGTCTGCCAGCAGGAGGTCAGCTTCGCCTGCATCTATCGCCCTCTGCCCGGCGATGTAGAGTAGATTGAACGCGTGATGGTGAACGCTTCCGGCGACAGTCATCTTGGCGTGCTCGTAGGGGAAGCGATAATCTTTTGGATAGTTATTCTCTGCCAGCGTGAGAGCTTCTGCGATAGGCTGCCGCTCGTCAGGCGAAGCGTTAGCTATTCTCTGGCGGAGCGCGTTCGCATCCGTGTCTGCCGAATTATCCGGCGGCTTCCGCCACCCGTCCTGCTTAGATTGGTCCGACTGTTTGGCGTTTGCGTTCGCCTGCTCCTTACTGTTTTGAGTCAAGAGCCACCATTCAACTCCGCCGATTGTGACGCCTGCTACAAAGACAAGAAGAAAGCACGCAAGCAGGAGCAAGAGACTGCGGGTCTTAAGCATCATCCGTTCACCTCACTGCTGTCTGGAAGGAGCAGTATCGAGCCGAAAATCCGGGCGGAAAACTTCTGCGCCGAAGTTTTACAAGATTCTACTCGCGCGCCCGCGCAGGTCAAGAGGATCTATACGCCCGCATGGATTTTAGAGATACAATAAGAGGGCTGGCATCTATTCAGTTTAGATACCAGCCCTCTTAATACTGGACCATCGTTAGCAGAAAATCTCTGCTTCTGTCGGAAAGACTAACCGCGCTTGTTCCTTAAGCTAAGCCCAAGCTGAGGACAGAAAGAATGCCGGGCAAGATACCGCCACCATTATCATCTACCGGATGACAATTTTCGCTGCCGTCATCCGACAACATTGTGCATCCCGGCGACGGAGATGGCTCCGGATCAGGAGCGTTTGTTGCGGCTGAATAGAAGACCTGTTCATGCGCGTCCACTGAATTCACAGCTCCACCGTGTATAGTAAAGCCCGCTAATACAACCATGAGGCAGGCAACAACGATGCTTCGCAGATGGCTTTTGATGATGCCCCCGCGCTCGTTTAGTTTATCTTGAATCATCTTACTCACCCCTTTCTCGAAGAATCTGTTTTACCGCTCAAACCTTGCTTCCATTTTCTACGGCCTTTCTCATTCGCAATCATTGTGCCAGCATTAGATAATCTCAGGGTGCGCTGTTTTGTCGCCCGTGCTATCAAAAAAACGAACACATCACCCGTACAGAGAGGAGATTAATTGTTCGTTAATGTTACTAATCGGGTCTCTCAACAAAACAGAGACGTGAAATCGTTCGAGCTGACACCCGATAAATACTCTTACAATCGTCTTGCAATTTCGTTGGACCTATCTTTACCACTTAGATGTGGACCAGCCACAAGTTAAACAGAACTTGCGGCTGGTCCAGACTCTCCGGCGCAGGTCAGGAGAATTTGAAAAGTAAAAGCGGGGCTGCAACTTGAAGTCACAGCCCCGCTTCTCAATTCCGTTTGTCAGGCGCGCAGGTTCTACTGTTTAACTTGAATATCGCCGTCGCCAAACTTCACATCAGCAAATTCGTATGTTGAGAGCGGGAAGCTTTGAGCGCTTATCGCCTTGCTCTTGTTGGATGCCACGCCCACATCGTCTTTCCGCTCGGCATCCGTGGCCCACCAAGTCATGCTCGCGCCATTGTCCTCTTTCAGTTCCGCATCTGAAGGTATCCACCCACCCTCCGCCGGTTTGTAAAAACCGAGCGTGATTTTATCCTGTTCCTTACCATCAGTGCCATTGTCTTCGACCACCAGCAGCACACGCTGCTTGACGTAATCTTCAACGTTAGAATTCGTGACCACTCCGCTCATCACTGCCCTGTTCTTCTCTACCGCCATGCCGTCAAACTCTACTTCAATATAGAGACTGTCGAGCTTGCCGCTAAAGCCTGCTTTGCCTACGCCGTCCACGTCCTGGTCCGGAATCTCTGCCGGGCCGCTGAAAACCATTTTGCCGGTTGCCGTGCCGTCATCTTTGGCGACAGCGCTAAACTCAACATATTTTGTAAAGCCGTCATCTACCGAATACTGGAAACGACCTTCGGCAGTTGCCCCGCTCGCCGTGGCAGCCGCCGCGTGCGGGATTGCGAAACTCGTCAGGACCAACGCTAAAATCGAGGTATAGACTATTTTCTTCATCAGGGAACTCTTCTTAAAACAGAACTTACTCATCGTTGAAACTCCTTTGGGCTGAGGGTTAAAGGTTTTAAGGCGTAAGACATGTAATATTGACACGTTTTCTGCCTCTCTCTGTCTCTTCAAGGCTCACAACGTCGGACATGACGTTCGCGCTCCTTAAATTTGCGGTTCGCCGACAGTGGGCACTTTAAGCTGTGTGAAGAGAAAACGTCTTTAGAAGGCTCTGAATTATCTCTGAAAGAATTATGAGAATTGAATTAAGCGAATTTAGCCCTCTTTCAGCCTTCCTTGAGGCAGAAATCTGCGAGGCAGGGCTTTAGCATTCCTGCTTAATTCCAAAGGGTTTGTGCGCGGTGATTAGAAAAAGGCTGGACCGTAATCCGTGTGTAGCCCGAAACAAGCCATGATGATTAAACTCGCTCCGGTTAATTGTCATTTCCCCCAGAGACGCTTAATTAGATTTAGTTCTTCCGGCGTCGGGACTCTTTTCTCGCCAAACCCTATTTGCGGTCTAACAGGCTTGACGCGCTCTGCCGTAATATCGAGAATCACCTGGCCTTTTGCGTCCGTCACAAACACTCTACCCGACCCCGCGCTTTTCACTGCGCTGTTCGGAGGGCCGGTGAGAAATTTGACGTTCTCTCCGCTTCGTCCTGCGCCTGAAAGAGAAATATCCGATCTCACTTCTACCTTTAGTTCGGCTGTTAAATTAACAACTTCAGGGAGCGGCTTTTCAACCGCCGCTTTGCCGCCACTCTTCCGGCCTAATGTTTTGTGCAACAACACTGCGATTGCCACATCCACGCCGACGATTGTCACAAAGCGCGCAAGATGTTTGCCCGCCGTATCTAAATCCGAATCTGACTTAGCGTTAAGCGCGCCTGTCACAAAACCTGTTAACTCTTTTCCGGCTGTGATTGCTTCGCCGCCCAGCGCGTAGACTCCCAATCCAACTAATACCACGTCAACAAATTCACTGACTCCGAAGAAATGGCCTGCGGCCCACAATGTCGCAGTGCCTGCGAGGATAGCGAGCGCTTCAGGTGTTACCAGTTCCATCAACTTCGCGCTCACCTCCGGGCTAAGATGATAGCGCGCGCGCAAGATGGCCTCTCTCAGCTTTTCACCCGAACTCATCCTCGATACAACTCTGCCTGATTGGTCCAGATTACAGCCAGTAGGGCCGGGCGTGGGCGAAGGTTGACGGCACATTGTTCCTTCATCAATTTGAACCGGAGACCTGTATTGACATTGAGGACCGGGAACTTTTCCATCGGGCATGGGCGCACCTCTATTTGGGACAAGCCTCTTAAGATAAAAGGATGCTTTGAAATTACACGGAGAACTAAAGCACAATTCTCAGGGCATTCTTATACCTGCTTATAATGTCGAGTCAACCTTTCAGCGAATCCTTCGATTGCCTGAATCAGCGATTTTGGGGCGCGATGGGGAGGCCGCTCGGAGTGAGGTTTGTCATAAGCGCGTTTTTGAGGCAAAACCTTTCATGAGTCTGCCGCTGTTTTCCAAGCAGCTACGACACGATAGCGCCTGTAATTTTTAGTTCTCCGCAACGATACGTTTTTCGGTTGGGATGATGGCGGGCATCCCTTTGTGCTGCCAGCAACGGCCTGTGCCGCGCACGCGGCGTTGGCAGGGTGTGCCTTTCTTTGTGCGCGCGCCGCAGATTGAGACGACTTCGTTCGGGTCTGTCGGGCGCTCCGTCAGTGTTCCGTCGGGGCCGTAGCTCTGTTCGGACCCTTGCGTCTGCGTTTGAACTGCATTGCTGCCATTCTGCGCGGCTGCTTTAACAGGCGAGACGGGAGCGAGCGCATTTATTTGATTGCGTGAGATGGTCAGTGGCGGTGCTGTTGGGCGCACGGCGCGGCCCGTAGCGAGGCCAAGCGAGAAGAGCGTTGCCGCTCCAATCAATGGAAAGAGTATGCGCGCTTTGCGAAAGCGGCGCACGCAAGACGGGCAGAACTTGCGGCTCGTCCAGAGTCTCCAGCGCAGTCGCTCGATTCTGTTTCCACACTCGGCGCAAAAGTTAGGCTTGTACATGGTGAGAACTCCTACGGTTGAGGCGAGGGCGCTCCGGGCAAAAGAAGGTGCGCGTCTTTTGCTTTGAGGAACACACGGCCTTTCCATCTCAAGCTCTCTAAAAGGCCGTGAAGCTTTTCCTGACGCTGCGGATTATATTCCTAAAAAATGTTCGGCTCTAGTTTTCGCTCGTTGCGCGTGCGGGCACAAGTTGCACGCGCGAGACAAAACGTGCTAGACTCTTTTTACTCCCGAGCGTTTGTTAAAGCTAACGCGCATCCGTTTGGTCCTTAAATTTAAAAGCGTGTGCGCGCCTGCCCTTTTGTCCGAAGTCAGTGCGATGGGCCTGAAACTTTATTGCAATCGTTACGCGCATTTCAAAGACCCGCTCGTGTGTTCCGTGGTCTGTCCGTATCGCACGCGCTGTCAGGATTTCGCGCTCTTCTATGACGAGCATCGCGTGGAAGTTGATACGCTCGTCGAAAACTATTTTGCCGCGCGCACGGATACGCCTGCGCGCCCGCGCGCGCTTGTCACGGCAGAGAAGACTGCCGGGATGCGTGCGCTAATTCGACTTGAGGTGAAAAGAGAGATGGCTGAAACGGTTTACATCTGGATAGGAAAAGACGATCAGGCGGAATTGCTTGAGTACGAAGACATCATACGCCGTGCAGAGCGCGGGGCGAAGGCCAAGAACATCTACAAGGTCTCGCAGGAGATGGAGCTTCGTTTCCAGCTCGTGCCGCGCAAACGCATAGAG
>JBAWGU010000718.1:0-1876 GCA_049593215.1 Pyrinomonadaceae bacterium | reverse complement strand
ATACTTTGACATAGCGATGGACGCGCTGCGCATTGACGAGCGCACTCTGCGTAACGAACTCTGGCAGACGATTAAGGCGGGCGCAAACACGAGCGCAGACCAGCAGAGCGTTCATCAAAAAATAGTTAAAGCGACGGGCGCACAGCCGACCGTCGCAGAGCATCGCCTTCTCGAACTGCTGTTGCATGATGAAGAGTTGCGGCGCGCAGTGCTGCCGAGGCTCGAAGCGGCGGATTACGAAGAGTTGCCGACTGCAAGCATCTTTCGCGCGCTCGTTCAACTTGAAGAGGAACAGGCGGAAGTTGATTTCAGTTCTTTATCGGAGAAGGTTGGCGATGATGCTCTGGCAGCAGACCTTCTGCCTCTGCTTCTGATGTCGGAGTCGCAGCGTGCGGACGGCGAGGCCGTTGATGAAGTGTTGGCGCAGGCTGAAAGTTGCTTGAACGCTCTGAGCTTGATGAAAGTTGATCGCCGCATCAACGAGCTTGGCGTCGAGATGGCCGAAGCCGAACGCGCAGGCAACGCCGAGAGACTTGATAAACTTTCCGTAGAGTATCTCGAATGGTCACGCAGAAGAAACAGTCTTGGTGATTTTAGGTTTTAGATTAAAGAATTAACAGGGATAGACAGGATGAACAGGATGAAAGAAATGCGGAATGATGAATGCGGAATGATGAATAGAAATCCTTTCGTCTTTCATTCCGCGCTCATCATTCCTCCTTCATCGTTTCTTCTGTATCCTGTCTATCCTGTACATCCCTGTTAATTTCTTTCTCCCGATTCAGCATCAAAAATCGAAACGAGTATGGAAGACAAAGACCGCGATGATGTCATGCAGCGACTGTTGGAGCTGGGTGGCGACAAAAAGTATCTGACCTTTGACGACCTCAATCGTGAGTTGCCGGATACTGTCGTCTCGCCCGACGACATCGAAGATGTCTTGCAGAAGCTCGAAGGCTCGAACATCCCCGTCGCAGATAGCGACGAGCGCCTCATTGAGCAGGCGGCGGCGATTGCCACAGACGATGATGACGACGCGCTTGATGAAGATGTCGAGTTGGACCTTTCCGCCGGTGCGCTCGAAAAGACGAACGACCCTGTGCGTCTCTACCTGAGAGAGATGGGCATCGTCCCGCTTCTCACGCGCGAAGGTGAAGTCGCTATCGCCAAACGCATCGAGCGCGGACAGATTAAAACTAAGAAGGCGATTGCGCGCTCGCCCATCGCCGTCGAAGAGCTTTTGAGAATCGGCGACGAGCTTGAAGCGGGCACGACCAATATCCGCGACATCGTGACCTTCTCGGAGCAAGCGGAGCTAACGGGCGATGAAGATAAAGCTGACGAGTATTTGAAGTGGACCATTGAAGGAATTCAAAACATACGCAAGCACTACAAGGTCGGATTGAAAGAATGGGAGAAGCTGCGCGCCGAACAGAAATTGACGCGCGGCAAGAAGAGCAAGAAGCTTTTGAGATTGAAGCGCAAGGTTGCGCGCCTGCGCCTTGAGGTCGCGCAGGAGATCGGGCGTCTCAACCTGACCGAGCGCGCTCGTCAACGCCTCATCAATTCCATCCGCAGCGTTCAAAAAGAGATTCGCACGGCAGAGCGCGAGATAGACAATTTCACGGATAAGCTCAACAAGAAACGTGTCAAGCCTGATGACGCGCGCGAGTATAAACGCCGCGTCGCCGCCGCCAGGAAGAGGCTCCAACAGGTCGAAGCGGACTACAACGTCGCGCCCGTCGAGATTAAGCGTGCGCTGCAAGCAATCGTCGTTGGCGAGCAGCAGACAGGACAAGCGAAGCGCGAGCTTGTCGAAGCCAACCTGCGCTTAGTCGTTTCCATCGCCAAGAAGTACACGAATCGCGGCTTACAG
>JBAWGU010000717.1:0-2848 GCA_049593215.1 Pyrinomonadaceae bacterium | reverse complement strand
GTGTTTAATGTGCGCGCCCGCATCGCTTCCAGCTTACGCGAGAGCGGTCGCACAGGGAGCGGCGGCAGCGTTCGCGCCACAGGCACAACCGCCGTCGCCGCGCTCACACTCACACGCGTCGAACGATTATTCCCGCACGACGCCGCCAGCAACGCGACGATTGAGATGATTAGAATGCAACTGCCGATAATAATTCCCTTGCCACGCATAACAAGTCTTAGACGCACGAGACGCGCTCAACGATGCAATCAAGGCAAAAGGTAAAATTAAAAAGGTAAAAGTACAGGGGAAGCCAATTTTTTAATTAAATCATTCAAGATGAGCTTGTTAATTAAATGTGGTTTCCGCCTCACTTTTGCCTTTTACCTTTTTACTTTTGCCTTTCTAATCAGCCATTCTGTCGAGAGCAATAAAGAGATGATGATAGCGAGCGGCCAGAAGGTTCGCATCTCCCACGCGCGGCTCACAGGTTCAAAATGTCGCTTTGAACCTGTGAGATTTTCTGCGAGAGCTTTGGCGTCCATAATTGAATAGAGTTCGCCGCCGGTCTCGCGCGCCGTGCGTTGCAGAGTGTCGCGCGCCGCGCCTGCTTCGAGAGATTTCAGGGCAAACACCGTAAACTGTTTCGACACGTTGCCCACTTTTCCGCCCGCGACGTAATCCACCTGCAACTCCCAACGCCCGCGCGCAGGCGTTTGAAAACGCCCACGCCAGACGCTCTGCTCATTTTCATCCGGCGCAAATGCTATCTCCTGTGCAGCAGCTTGCTTCTCTTCATCTTCAAACAGAGGCTGCACATGCGCGCTCAGCTTTTCAATCTTCAATGGAGCAAACGAAGCGTCGCGCGCATTTATTTCTGCCGTCACAGAGTTTCCTTCAGCGCTGAGGTCAAGAATCACAGGCGCGTTTGCGTTCGCGCTGGACCACAAAACAAGTCCCTGCCACAGCGCATCGAACGGGCTGTTCGATTTGTTCTCCGCCTCGTTTGCGTTTGTGCGTATGCGCCATGAGTCTGCCGGAGCGAAGACGAGCGCGCGCCCTGCGCCGTAACGCGCGGCTACGATGAGTGGCGTGCCCGCTTCGCTTACGCCCTCTTCGTTTGCCTGCCCCGCGACAGCCAGCACGCTCGCGCCCGCGCGTAATCCGCTCAAGCGAAATCCCTGTCCTGTAAGAACGCTTGCGTTCACAGCCGCATCCGTTTCGCTCGCTTTCAAGTAACCACGCAACGCGCCGCCCGCGCCCTTTTCCGTTGGCGTCAGCGCAACGCCTCTCTGCTGTTTATCTTCACTGACGGGCGCGCTGCGCGAGGTCGTCAATGCGTCTGAAGTCAGGCCGCGCGCATCTATCTCTGCTGGCATGAGCGCGTAGAGTTTTCCCTGCGGAGCAGCGATTGAGCCTGCGAAGGCGTTGCTTCCAAGAACGATGAGGCCGCCGCCGCGCCGCTCCGTCCACGCGCGCAGGCGCGCAGCCTCCGTTGAAGACAGCAGCGCATCGGGCGTCGCACCGACGATGATGCAATCATAGCTATTGAGCCGCGCTGGTCCACTAAGCGTTTCATGCAAACTCGCTTCGGTCAGCTTTGCGGTCTCAACATTTTTCCTCGCGCTCTCCGATTCTTTCAAAGCTTCCTGCTCTTCCGTCTTTTCTGAAACTCCGGCTGTCGCCGCGCGGCTCACCTGCGCCAAATAATCAACCTCGAAGAGGCCGGACGCTTCCAGCGCGCGGCGTATAAACTTTGCCTCCCACGTCGGCTCGCCTTCAAAGAAGAGCACTCTCATGCGCCGCTCTTCCGTCTTCAAAGCGAACTCGCGCGAAAGCGTTGCAGCCTCCTCATTGCCCGCCGGTTCTATGCGCGCAACGTAATCCATCCATCCCGCAACCTTCGGCACAACTTCAAGCGAGACTGTCTGCCATTCGTCATCCGTCTTCCACAACACGCGCGCAGACGATTGAACCTTCGCATCATCCGAGACAGTCAGGAGCGACTCGCGCCCGCGCATCCCACGCCCATGCACAACACCGCGCACCGCGACAGGCACACCGCGCAAAGCTTTACCAGACACCGCCACACTCTCAACAGAAACGCGCGGCGCGCTGCTCCGTTTCATATTCAACAAAACATTCACCGCCGCGCCGCCCGATGCTTTTCTCAACTGCTCAACCGCCACACGCGCCCTCTCGGCACTCATCGCGCCATCCGTCAACAGTATCGCTGCCGCAAACGATCTACTGCTCTCATCTATTTCAGCAGCATTCTCATCTTCTTTAACAACATCTAAGCCTCCGCCGTTCAACGTCGCTATCACACGAGGTACAGCATCGTCCTTAACATTCTCCTGCGAATCAGCATCCGCT
This sequence comes from Pyrinomonadaceae bacterium, assembly GCA_049593215.1. Lineage (GTDB taxonomy): Bacteria > Acidobacteriota > Blastocatellia > Pyrinomonadales > Pyrinomonadaceae > JBAWGU01. Next base: position 493 of record JBAWGU010000717.1, on the reverse strand, counting down.
CTCTCCTGATGCGCCACGCCGAGCAGCACGCGCGCAGGCGCAACTGTTTGATACTCAACACGCGCGCCCGCCATTAAGCACGACATGAGCAGAAGCGTCGCGCCGCGCAACACAAGCAGCGAGCGACGAACTGCGCGCGTCTCTTGATGAAGGCTCTGACGGTAACGCACAAGCGTCCAGACAGAGACTGCCAGCGCGGCAACGAAAATCGCGCGCCCCGTGTGCCCGTCAAAGTTGATGAAGAGATTCGTGTCGTACATTCTCTTAAGTTAGCGCGGCGCGCTGTGCAGGCGACGAAAGTATTCCGCGGCGCGTGCATCATTCGCAGGCAAGAGCGCGCTTGCGTCGCCGTTATTTGAGAGCGTCCGCGCATCTGCGAGCGCGAAGAGATTCGCCGCAGCCTGCGTCAGAAGCGAGAGCGATTTTGAGAGACCATTCGCATACTCATCCGCTTTGCCACTTGAATCAACGCGCGCAAGCTCCGACTCCACTA
>JBAWGU010000716.1:0-4366 GCA_049593215.1 Pyrinomonadaceae bacterium | reverse complement strand
ATAGAAGTGTTTGAAGAAGCAGGTCGCCGGATAGGAGATGTTAAGTATTTAGTTCAAGGAACACTTTATCCTGATGTGATCGAGTCTGTCTCCGTACGCGGCCCATCATCCGTTATTAAAAGCCATCACAATGTTGGCGGACTGCCTGAAAAAATGGATTTGCAGTTAGTTGAGCCTTTACGTGAGCTTTTTAAAGATGAAGTGCGTTTGATAGGCAGAGAGCTTGGAGTTCCATCCGAGATTCTAAAGAGGCATCCGTTTCCGGGGCCTGGCTTGGCCGTGCGAATCATCGGAGAAGTAACGGAAGAAGGCGTAAAGCTTCTACAGCTTGTGAACAGGATTCTTGACGAGGAAATTAGCCTGGCAGACCTCTACGATTCAGTCTGGCAGGCTTTTCCTGTTCTTTTGCCGGTCTCAACGGTCGGAGTCATGGGAGATGAACGCACTTATGAAAAAGTTATAGCGATCCGTGCGGTGACGAGCGTTGATGGGATGACGGCAGATTGGGCCAGGCTTCCGCATGATGCGCTCGCCAGAATATCTTCACGTATTGTTTCCGAGGTGCGCGGAGTAAACCGTGTCGTTTACGACATTAGCTCAAAACCGCCAAGCACAATCGAATGGGAGTAGAATCCAGTCGCGCAGTTTCACATGAAAGCTTTGATGCATTTTGTGATGTTTGCGGAAGAAAACCCTTTGCAATAAATACCCTTAAGGTCCACGCCATCCCTCTCAGACTATATCTTGGCCCTTCCCAAACAGCACGCACGTGATATAGTGTGCGACGCTATCTGGACGAAACGCCTCGGCCACACGCTTGTGACTGCCGTGGCTTTCTAAATCACTTTTTATAATTCATTGGCGGACATGCAAGAAAAAAAATTCGTACATCTACATCTGCACACGGATTACAGCCTGTTGGACGGAGCAATACAGATTAAGCCGCTTGCGAAAAGAGCGACGGAGCTTGGAATGCAGGCGTGTGCCATGACTGATCACGGCAATATGTTCGGCGCAATCTCTTTCTACAACGCTATGAAGGGGCAGGGCATCAAGCCCATCATCGGATGCGAGACATATATCACGCGCGGTAACCGCAAAGAGAGAGGCGGGTCTGCGCAACCCGGAGAAAAAGCCAATTTCCACCTGATCCTGCTCGCAAAGAATCTGGAAGGTTATCAAAATCTTGTTCGCCTGACTTCTAAGGCATACACAGAAGGTTTTTACTACAAGCCACGCATTGATAAAGAACTTCTGGCAGAGCACAGCAAGGGTCTGATAGGGCTGTCTGCCTGCATGTCCGGCGTTCCTTCCGCACTTCTTGCAAAGGACTGTTTTGAAGAGGCTGCGGAGGCTGCCAAAGAATTTGAAGAAATTTTAGGAAAAGGAAATTACTACCTGGAGATTCAGGAGCATGGCTTGGACGCGCAAAAGAGAATACGAAAGCCGCTCGTTGATCTTTCAAAACGTACAGGAGTTCCGCTTGTCGCAACCAATGACGCACACTATTTGATGCCGGAAGATGCGCGCGCGCACGATGTGCTGCTCTGTATCGGGTCCGGTAAAACCGTGAAAGACCCTAATCGTTTGAAATACGGGGCGCCGAATTTTTATGTTCGCTCGGCTGATGAGATGTGGTCTATCTTTGGACAGGAAATTCCGGAAGTCTTAACGCGCACGGTGGACATCGCGGAGATGTGCGACTTGCAGCTTCCAAGCGGCGTTAATTACCTGCCAAATTATCCTATTCCTGAATCCGATGCAGGTTTATCTATAGACGACTATTTTGAGAAAGTTGTTCGAGAGGGATATGAGCGGCGTAGAGAACAGGTCTGGGAGCGCCAGTTGACAAGAAGCGACCTGCGATATCCCCTCTCAGATTATCAGCAGCGAATCTCCAGAGAGATAGCCATGATTAAGCAGATGGGATTTGCAGGCTATTTTCTGATCGTCTGGGATTTTATACGTTACGCCAGAGAGCATTCGATTCCTGTCGGCCCCGGACGCGGTTCTGCCGCAGGCTCTCTGGTAGCCTATTGCCTGAATATCACAGACGTAGATCCGCTTCAGTACGACCTGCTTTTTGAGAGATTTCTGAACCCGGAGCGCGTTTCAATGCCCGATATTGATATAGATTTCTGCGTGCGCGGGCGCGGAGAAGTCATTAATCATGTCTCCAATCTATACGGGCGCGACTCCGTCTGCCAGATTATTACCTTCGGGACGCTTGCCTCCAAAGCTGCCATTAAAGATGTCGGAAGGGCTTTGGATATGCCTTATGCAGAGGTGGAGCGGATTGCCAAACTCATCCCTCCGCCGGTGCGTGGCCGCAACATCAGCATTTCTCAATCTCTTGAGCAGGTGCCGGAACTGCGCGAGTCCATGGAGAGTAATCCGCAGGTGCGTGAGTTAATTGATCTGGCCCGGCGTCTGGAAGGTTGCGCTCGCCATTCATCCGTACATGCCGCAGGCGTTGTGATTTCGCCGCTCCCTCTACAGGAGTTGGTCCCCATTGCCGTCTCAAGCAAGGAAGAATTAACCACGCAGTATGCCATGTCCGATCTGGAAAAGACCGGCATGTTAAAGATGGATTTCCTGGCTCTGACGGCCTTAACTGTTATAAGCGATTGCTTAATCACCGTTAAGCAATCGCTTGAAAGGGAAATAGACTGGGCTGATGTCTCGCTCGATGATCCCAAAACCATGCAACTGTTTGCGGAAGGGAGAACGGAAGCTGTCTTTCAGTTTGAATCCTCCGGGATGCAGGAGATTTGTCGCAAACTCAAGCCCAAGGGGCTGGAAGACCTGGCTGCTCTCAACGCTCTGTATCGCCCAGGCCCTCTCGATGGAGGAATGGTTGACGATTTTATCGCAAGGCATCATGGACAGAAGAGCGTGCGCTATATTGTTCCGGAGATGAAAGAGATTCTGAGCAATACCTATGGCATCCTTGTCTATCAGGAACAGATCATGCAGCTTGCTCAGAAGCTTGGCGGATACAGCCTCGGTGAAGCGGATTTGATGCGGCGCGCAATGGGGAAGAAGAAGCGCGATGAAATGGCAAGGCATGAGGAGAAATTCGTCAACGGCGCGGTTGAAAGGAACATAAAAAGAGAGAAGGCGCAGCAGATATTCTCTTTGATGGCACAATTTGCGGATTATGGCTTCAACCGAAGTCATAGCGTTGCCTATGCTTATTTAGCATTTCAGACGGCCTTTCTTAAGGCTCATTTCCCCGAACATTTCTACGCCGCAGTGCTCTCCAATGAGATTCAAGACACCACAAAGGTTTTTAAGTATTCAACGGAGCTGAGGGGACAAGGGATTAAGCTTTTACCGCCTGACGTGAACGAGAGCCAAGCGGGTTTTACGCCTCTTGAGGGGGCAATCAGATATGGATTAGCCGCTATCAAGGGGGTTGGACAGTCAAGCGTGAGCGCCATTATTAAAGCGCGCTCAAATGGCCCTTTCAAATCCTTCTTACATTTCATAGAGGAGGTCGGGCAGGGAGCGCTTAATAAGAGAGTCCTGGAGGGATTAATTTGTGCCGGAGCTTTCGATTCAGTGAAGGCGGGGGGTGAGACAATTCATAGCTGGCGTGCGCGCCTTTGTAAAGCGGTTGATGCGGCTCTGGCTCAGGCTAACCGTTCCAAGCGCAATAAAGCACAGGGACAGAATGATCTTTTTGGCAACTCCAAGTCATCCGAAGCAATAGAGGATGCCCTCCCGGAAGCGCCCGTCTGGACGCACACCGCTCTGCTGGTCGCAGAAAAGAATGCGCTCGGGTTTTATATTACAGGTCATCCCCTGGAGAATTATGAGGAGGTTTTAATTGAGATAAAAGCTCCCGCAACTTCTGATTTATCAAGATTTGAGAGCGGATCGAAGATTCACCTGGGCGGTATCGTGACGGATTTTCAGGTGAGAACTACAAAAAAAGGTAGCCGATTTGCCTTAATGCGTTTAGAGGATAAAGCCGGAAGCTTGAAATGCGTTTTATGGCCGGAAACTTTTAGCAAGTTCGGACAACTTTTGCAGAATGACGTGGCCCTGTTGGCTTTTGGCCGCCTGGAGTTGACGGAGGACGGCGCGGCCACGCTCATTGCTGAAGAAGTTTCAAGATTAGAGGATGTGCTTCAAAGGAAAGCAAAGTCAGTGGTTGTAACTTTGCCGGATAGCTCGGAACCGGAGGCTTTGCTTCCCAAGCTCTTCCATCTCTTTGATAGCCATAAAGGGGAGTGCGAGATTTTCCTGGAGATGAATGTCGGTGGCAGAGTGTTGGTTAGAACCAGACCTCATAGTACCTTGCGTGTACGAGGCAGTGTTGAGTTGGAATCCGCTCTAAAAAAACATGGTTGTCATGTGG
>JBAWGU010000715.1:0-3091 GCA_049593215.1 Pyrinomonadaceae bacterium | reverse complement strand
CGGACAACTGACTACGGACAACGGACAGCTTTTCTTTCATCATTCATAGTTCATCCTTTCCTCCGCTTCCGTCTTTGCTTCCTCAACAGGCGCGCGTCCACGCTCAACAGCCGCGCGCCCGCGATTCGAGAGAAGATAAACGAGAAGACCTGTGAAACAGAGCGCGGCAACGATGCTGACCATCATGATGCCATTGTCCGCGATGAAGCGCAGCACGCGCTCGCCGTAAAAGACCGCCAGCGTGCCTTCAACATAATACCTGAGCGAGCGCGCGATCATGATGGTCAACATGAAACGCCAGCGCGGAAATTCGAGCGCGCCCGCCGTCGCCACAAAGATCTTGAAAGGCATTGGCGGCGGAAGCAGCGCAGGGATTGCCAGCGCAAGGAATCCGAAACGCGCATAAGCTCGCTCGACGCGCTCGATGTGCTCTGCGCGAAAGCGTGCGCGCAAAACTGCCTGCCCGCCGCGCCGCATCAACGTGTAAAGCAAGAGGCAACCGAGGACAGAGCCTATCGCCGCAAATAATGGAAAGAAGAAGACTGCCCCGTGATCCTTGGAGCAACGCATCACGACCAGATAATCGTTGATCTCAGGCAGCGAGAGGAGCGAAGAATCAAGCGCGCCAATTAAAATCATCGAAGGCGCAGCCACATAAAGCGGCACGCCAATGACAAAGCCCGAAAGCTTGCGCGCGATGACACGTAACCAGTCAAACATAAGAGCGATAGCAAGAACGGTTTTGAGTTTTCAGTTTTCAGTTTTCAGTAAAAGCAAGTCTGTCTTCTTCTGAAAACTGAAAACTCAAAACTGAAAACTGTTCTTGTCACTGCTCTTATTTAGCTGGCGTGAAAATGCTGGGGGTGTCGTAGGTGACGCCGAAGGTGACGCCGGTGTTGTGTGTGAATCTAGTTAGCCCTTTGATGCCAGCGAAGTCGAAGCGAAGGCCAGAAGCTTTGACCTGCATTCCGAGCCGCGCTTCCGATTGCGACTCTGTGCCGAGCGGCCCTGTGCCCGGACGCGTGTTCGCGCGCCCGTTGACCTCGCCGACGATATTGATCTGCTTGTTATAACGAAAGATGCCAGCGAAGCCATACGTGAGCACATCATTCTGCGAGAAGAGCTGCGTTGGCGCGGTCAGGATAGCGATGCCGACGTTGCCGAACGTGTTGAATCGCCCGTCCTGTCCAAACTTCTTACCGAAGAGAATTGAGCCGAAAGCGTTCGTCTGGTTGAGACCGATGCCGCGCCCCTGATTCGAGTTTGGAAGTTGCACGCCGAAACGAAAACCGAGTGAAGGCCCGCGCCGCGTTTCTGCGCGCAGCTTAATTTTTGTTGCCAGAGTAAAGTCGCCGAAATCGTTGGTCGAATTTGCTCCGGGCGCAAACGTGAGTTGAATCGGGGAAGGCGTTGTGCTGCTATTGATGCTCAGAAAATTCTGCGCCACGCCTTCAATCTGAAATTCAACATTAGGCGAAAGGCCGATGTTGATACCAATCACGCCGACGCGCGTCAGATCACCCGTCAACCCCGACACGGGAAATTTCGCCTTCTGCAAGAAATCAATCCCCACCTCAATACGCGCGCTGCCCGGAGGAATAATGTCAACATCCTCCGTCAACAGCGGACGCTGCTGCGCTTGCGCCACAAAGGAACAGAGCAGCGAGAGTAGAAGCGCCGAGAGAAAATCAAATCCGATTTTGCGTTGCAGCATAAGAAGGCTTGTTTTTTAAGAATGATAAGCGCTACGAGTTTAACTGAAAGCATTGCCCGCGTCGCTTTTAAGATTACGTTGCGGATTGTAACGATTCAAGCAAGGAAGCGTCAACGCCTATGCGACAGTAGTTGAACTAAATCAACTCTCGTTTAGAGGCGGGCTTGGCCCGCCGACTCAACTTGCATTGGCGGGCGTAGCCCGCCACTAAACGGTCGAGATGGTCTAGATAGCCGAAACGGTAGAGACAGTCGAGCCGTTATATTGTGATAACATTCCATGATTTTTGAAGATGACCCAAGCAGATCACAATCACATCGAAGCGAACAACGAACGCTGGCGCGTCTTCTGCGCTGTCGCTTTGCCGGACAACTTACGCGACACGGTGGGCCAGCACATTGCTCTCCTGCGTCAAGCCATGCCAGACGTGCGCGCAAGCTGGGACCGCGCTGAAAAGCTCCACATCACTTTGAAATTCTTAGGCGAGATTAAACAGAGCCGTGTTCCCTCACTCTCACACGCGGCAGAGCACGCGGCTCAAACTATCAAACCTTTTGAATTAGCCATCGAAGGCGCGGGAGCTTTCCCCGTACACGGCCCGCCGCGCGTCCTCTGGCTCGGCATACGCGATTCTTCAGGCAGCCTCGCTCATCTCCAAAAACGACTCGAAGAAGAATGTGCCACCGAAAATTTCAAACGCGAGCAGCGTCCCTTTCATCCTCATCTCACCATCGCGCGCCTGCGCTCGCCCGGAGGCGCACGCAAACTCGCAGCTCTACACAAAGAGACAGGCTTCGACGCTCAAACATTTGCAGTCCGCGAACTCCTCGTCATCCGCAGCGAACTCGGCGCGGGCGGCTCGCGCTACACGGAAATTTCAAAGCACAGCTTAGGCGAGCAATCTTAAATTCATTAGTGGTTCAATTTGAAGATGAGTGAGAGGTAAGTTGAGCCTCACCGCAGAGGCGCAGAGTTCTACGCAGAGTTACCGCAGAGAGTTGAATGTTTTTCTCTGCGCAAACTCTGCGCATCCTCTGCGCCTCTGCGGTGAACTCCAACCTGCGCAACGCTCAGTTCTACTAAAATTTCTACGTCGGCAGTTGGCGCGGACGCGGCGGCGCGGGCGGCGTACTGTCATCTTGAGACGAACGCTGTTCGCCAGTCCCTCCAAAGACTTCTTTGATTGCGCCGACGCTTGAGAGCAGCGCGGATGTCTCCATCGGCATGAAGATGACTTTTGAATTATTCGTGCGCGTCATCTCTTTGAGGCTTTCGATATAGCGCGAGGTGATTAGATACTGCGCGGGGTTGCCGTGGCCGAGCATAGCCTGCGCGACGCGTGCGATGGCTTCGGATTCGGCGGCGGCGGCGCGAAGA
>JBAWGU010000714.1:0-14678 GCA_049593215.1 Pyrinomonadaceae bacterium | reverse complement strand
GGAGAGAACTGTGTTGTTAGTAGGATTGTACGTTGGAAGGCCCAACGTGATGATGCCTGAGTTTTGTAGCCCGTTGGTTGAGTCTGCGCGAATAGAGGAAGCGCCTAAAGGATTCCAGCGATTGTTCGATAGATATTCCCACGCGACCGGCGGCAGCTTCACAGAGTAATCGCCGTACGCGTTTGCTGCCATCTGAAAGAGCAGCGTCAGCGTTTGAGGCGGGATTAATGCCGAAAATCCTATGTACAGATTTCCCGTATACGAAAAGTGTGGAAGCAACGGCTTCGGTTCTTCTGCTGAAGGCTTAAGCTGGTTGTAGCCGCCGAAGGGTAGCAGATGAAAGAAGAGGCTAGAGGCTTCTTCTGTCTCCGCGGGCTGGCCTGTGCAATGCGCGGAATAGTTGACGGTCACGCTCGTGGCCTGTGGCAGGTAAGGATTGTTCGGATACTTGATTGTCTCCTTCAGGCTCAAACAATCCGTCATGCACTTTTCAAGACAGACCTTATACGCATCATCCAACTGTTGCTTGCAAGCCGTCAGGCAATCCGCCAAGCACTGCGTTTGATCATCGCAGTTCTTCTCGCAATTCAAGATGCACACTATCGCGTCCAGAATCGTTATGCATCGCTCTACGCATTGCTTCACGCACTCAGGGACGACATCGCCGTATATGTCAACGGACTCGGCCAGCAACTTCTTGCACGCCTCTACGGACTGCTCGCGATTCGTTGCGGCGAGGCTCATCTTCAGTTGAGCAAAGTTGCGGCGCAATGCGTCCTCTACGGGCAGCCCTCTTGTTTCGTCTATACATTGGGATAGACATTGAACGCAGAGATCAATCAAACATTTCAAGCAGACGGAGAGGCACAATTCAATGCACTGTGATACGGGATCTGTGCAATCGGCCAGACACATCAAGCAGGCTTCGATACAGAGCGCCGCATCGAGCAGCACCTGACAACTTGAGAGACATTGTTGCTGGCAGATTTCCGTGTCGGGCAAATCTTCTAGAACGGAGTTCAGCACGTTCGGCGAGTAGAGATCGTAGCCAAAGGCATAAGGCGGCTCGGTCAACTCAAGTTTGATTGCGCTCTCGTCGGCGCTGTAATAGGGCGGCGGCGCACACTCGCAGACCTTCAGATTATCGAAGTTGGTAAATGAGCAAAGTGGGCCAGCCGGGCTTGTGTCGTTGCAGTATGGTTTGGTGCGAAATAGGAGAAGGTCAACGCCCGCGAGCGGAGCTTCGGGACAGTCGGGCGTGCCGCTCAGAAACCACTTGCCCGGCTTCTGAATACTCATGCTGCCGTGAAAGACAGCGTTGTTGAAGAGATTGCAACGCGGCTTGCCGTCCAATCCTATGACGTAATCTTTGTAGTAGCCCTGAAATCCATCTTCGTTCTGCGGCAGGTTGAACCACGTAATCGTAATCCACAGGCTGTCAAGAATTTTGGCGAAAAGCTCGCTGTGACTTATCAGCAGGTACGAGCCGACGACCGGCACTCCTCCGAACACTGTGAAGGGCGTGCTGGTATCAATCTCGCCGTCCGTGTTCGCAAGCTGTAAGTTTGCCAGACCGAAGACATCAATGTTAATACGGAAAGCTGTAATAGCAATCTCTCCAAGCAGCGAGAGAGGATAAACGTCCACAGTGCCGCTCGCACCGCTCAGGCTGATAGGCTGCTGGCGCAGGTAAGCTTTCAGTGTCGGAAGAGAAGGGGCAGGGTTGGATGAGTTCGCAACCGCGTCGTCCGTGACCACTTTTGCCGAACCGTCATCAACTGCTTCTTCGCCCGCAGGATTGTAGGCGACAACCGGAGGAACGTTCGACGGCAACTCGAACTGCAACTCAAATACAGGCTCGCCCGCGTTCTCTAGCTTAACGCCCGTTATTGTGTAGCTCTCAATAGGAAACCAGCCAGCCGACATCGAGACGAACAGCGTGAAGGCTTTGAGCAGAACTGTCTCAAAGATTTTCTCAGAGGGAAGCGAGGTCGCGCCGGAAAGCTCACCCAGCATCATGAGCAGCTTTGCGAGAGATTCGTCGGAGCACCAGAATTGGACGCTGACGCTGCGCGCGCCGCCCGTCATAGAGAGATATGATGAAGCCAGCGCGAATCCGAGCGTTGCAAGTTCCGTGACCTCTCTATCTGTCTTCCCGGCTTCTGTCTCGCCAAAAGTTGCCCACGCGCTCTGCGCGTCGGTGGTTTCTAAGAGCGCAATCTCTGAAGAGATGACGCGCTTGACGACTATTGAAGAATCGCTCTCGGTTGGGATCAGGTTTTCGTGTGTGACGCGCAGCGTGAGCAGTCTAGCTATGCTTGCGCTGGTAACGAGCAGGTCTTTGTCCGAGCCGTAGAGAATCGCGCGCCCTTCCGCGTCCTCTCCTGCCGGAAAAAGCGTATCTAGCGGAACGGTCGTGCTCAGCACATCTTCGCTCGTGTCAAGCGCGAAAGAGAGGTAGACATTATCGGGAAGCGCAGCGCGATTCGTCTCGCGCAGGATGTCCCGGTAATAAAAGCGCGTGTAGCGGCTCGAAAGAGTATTGATTGTGTCTTGGGCCGTCTGAAAGAGCGTGGCGAAAGCTATGTAGAGCGCGATTTGAGGTTTGTGATTGCCGCCATTGAGCGTCGTTGGAAGATTGGCTTGAGCGAAGAGTTTCAAGTCCGAAATCGCGTAGAGGAATGAGTTGAAAATCGGAGCGAGTTGCGTAAGCGCTCTATCAATCTTCCGGTTGTTCGTGCGTCCGCGATAGATCGCGCCGTCCGGGGCGACCCGTTTCAGATTCCAGATTGGCGAAAACTCTTCGTAGCTCAAACCGATAGGACGGCCAAGCGCGCTCGTTTCGCCCGCGCCCAGATCATAAGCTTTGAGCGTGCGCAGTTGATTGCTGAGACTGTTCTCTATCTCAGCAACAATTGCCTGTCTGAGCAGCCGCATCGTCTCGCCGTCCGTGCGCGCGTCCAGCAATCGAAGACGAAGATCAAGCTGTTGCGCCATATCAAATATGAACTGGAAAGTCGCGCGCAGAAGCTCGAATTTCTTATCGAAGCGCTGCTCTTGAAGGGTGCGTTGTTCGAGATTAGAGAACTCCGATTCTTTGTCAGACGGGTCAACCGCTTCCAGAGAGGCGAGCAACATTGTGGGGTCTGTCAGAAAGAAGTGAACCCAGTCGCCTTCGATTTCATTCCTGAGATTGTAAAAATTTATGAGGCTTGCGAACTCTACGGCGAAGTCTAGCAGTTCCGAGAGCGTGCGTCCGTCTACCTTCGCGTAATCCGCATCAAGCGCACGCAGCCAGCGATCATACTGGCTGGCTGCACCGTTGATAATTATCTTCCCATCTTGCGGGTTCATCTTTAGGGAGTTCCCTGTGGAATCGTTCCTTCCTGTATGTAGAAGGGGAAGACCAGATTGTTTCGAGCATTTGTTTTTCGAATGGTGTAGTAGACCGTAATCAAGATAAGTCCGGCGACGGTAGCATCCGGCTGCACAACAACGTCATCAACATCGATGCGAGCTTCCCAGTAGAGCACGGCCTGTCGAACCATGTCGGCCAACTGCGTCATGAGCGTGTTGGTGATGTTCTGAAAGATCATCAGCCATAGCTGGCTGCCGTAACCGGGCAGCATGATGCGTTCACCGAGCGAAGTTGAGAACAGTACCCATAGACTCTCGCGTATGTCCTGATCATCGCTGACCATAGCTACGCTGTAATCAAGCCGCGAAAAGGTCGGAGGGAAACTCCAGCCTGTGCCAAGAAAAGAGCTTTCAGGAGTCGCCATCTGAAATTCATCCTCCGATTTGAACAGTCGGCCAGCCCATAGCGATTGAGCCGCCGTGCGCAGTCTTGTCTCCCATGCGAGCGGCTGGTAGCCCAAGAATCTTGACGGTCTGAGAGCCTTTGATGACTGCATCCGGCGGGCCTACGCAGATAGCCATGTCGCCAAGTTTGGCCGCAGGGAGTCCTGCGATAAGAACTGTGGGCGCGCCGGGGCCAACGACCGGGCCGCCAACGTGCGGAATCTGCACAGGGCCGACGGGCGTGTTCATGGGGCATTGATGAAAGTCTACGAGTTTGGCAGCAGATGGCATGATTAGATTCTCCTTACTTCTCGCGAGCGTCGTGTCGCTCAATTAATCTTCACCGTCGTGCCGCGAACGGTGAGCATGCCGGATGAAGTCATCTCGGCTGAGCCTGTGCCGTTGGCGGAAAATTTTCCTTTAGCCTTGTTCGCGACCTGCAAGCCTTCAATTGAAGCGTTCGCTTTAGCGGCGAGCGAAAGGTTTCCGGTAGCCTGCACGGTGACGTTGCCTTTGGCATTGATCTTGACATCCTTGCCGCTATCCAGAGTAATCCCGCCTTTAGAGAGCGAGATGGTGTTATTGTTGCTGTCCTGAATCGAAATCGCCCCGGATTTATCGTCCATCTTGATGATGTGCTTGGGAGTTTTAATCTGAATAATTTTGTTCTGGTCGTCGAAGTTAATCTCAAGCTTGCCCTTCGTAACAATCGCCTTGATGCTGTTTTTTTCGTCGGGCGTGTAAGGCGGCGCAAGCTTCTTGCTGTAGACGCTTCCCAAAACGACGGGGTATCGCGGGTCTTCGTTCATGAAGCCAACGATTACTTCGTCCTCCTGTTCGGGCATAAAGAGCGCGCCCATTTTGTTAGTCGCATAGAAAGTTCCAAGACGCGCCCAGATGCTCTTGTTCTTGTTCTGAAGAATCGGCAGATTAACGAGCACGCGAAACTCTCCGTCGGGGTCTTTGTAGACCTGCTTGACGATGCCCGTTTGCAATCCTTTAATCGGCGGCAGTTGACCGGAAGTGTCCGGCGCGGCTATGTCTTCGGCCTGCGCCGCGAACCATTGCGGCGACAATCCGAAGTCAACAGTCGTCAGCCACTTTCCGTTAGTCACGCTGTGGTGAACGCCGCTGATGAAAGCGTTGCCGTTGAAACGCTTGCCCACGCCTTCGAGCTTGATGACCTTGCCCGCTTTGACGAGCGCGCTTCCCTGAAAACGCACGAAGCCGCGAATCTTCGCCAGCTTCGACTTCAACAACTCAGCCGAAGACCAATCTTGCAGCGAAGGCTCTTGAATAGTCCCGCCCGTCTGCTGCGGAAATCTCTTCACGTTGAAGACCTTCGCCAGTTCATCCGACGAGACGTTGCCTTGCTCTTCAACGACGACAGCGGACGGTGCGGCCTCTACAATCTTTTGAGTTGCCACGTCCCACGTCATGCTTTTAATGGCTGACTGCTGGTACTGCGTGGCGGCGTTCATCTCCGCGTGAAAATCCAGAATGCTATATCCGAATTTGACGCTGAGAACGGGCGTCTGTTTCGTGTCAGGTTTCTTCACAGTCACTTTGCCAGCATCCACAGTGACGACAAAGCTATTCAATTCGGCGCGCATCAACATCAAGTCCCAGTCCGTCGCGTAATACTGGACGACCTGATCAAGAACTACGTTTGTGGGCGCAACGTCTTTGGCTAGGCTGTTGTTGGTGATGAGCTTTCCGATGAGATCGCTGTCGCGTATCTTCGGGAACAGGTCGTTCTTGCGCTCAAGCGTCATCTTCAGAGCTTCGTCGGCCATATCAACCACAAGCTTAGAGCCTTGCGTGCGGTTAATCTCTATGCCCTGCTTGACGATGATGCCTTTGAATATGCTGCTCTCTTTCTGGCTGTAGCCAACGGCTATCTCTATCTTGTTGCCGGGCAGAAAAGTGTCCAGATCGCTTATCTCGAAGTTGCTCTTCGATGGGCTGCCGTCGTAGAGGACTATCTGCGCCTTCGGCACTTTGTTCACCTCCACCCACGTATCAATCGAGACGACTTGAAACGTAGAGGGAATCTTCGCGCCCTTGACCTTGATGGTGAAAGTGACGACAGAAGTGTCTGCATCGAGAGGCGAGGGAATGCTCATACGGTGGCATCTCCGAGCGGCGGGAACAGAAGCTGCGAGCCTACCTTGAGATTTCTGAAGTTCGTCAGGCCGTTCGCGCTCGCCACCTGCGTGTAATATGCGCTGCTGCCGTAAACGTTATTGCACATCAGCGGCAGAGTGTCGCCAGCCTTGACCGTCAGGAGGTGCGAGAGGTCTGGCGAAGTTTTGTTTGCCTTCAAGGCCAGAGCTTTTTCGCTATTGAACTCAACGAAGACAGCGTTGGCGCGCGCACGAAGCGGCGTGCCGTCGGGCTTGAAAAGCGTGTAAGTGAACTCAAGAGATTCCAGCCGACATTGAAATATAAGTTTGCCCCAAAGGAGCTTTAAGAAGTAGGGGCTATGAAGCGATCCTTGATAGTTGAAGACGAGATTAGTGAATCGCTCTATCTGCTTTGTTATGCCATCTTCAGTAAAGAGGGAAAGGCCGGGTATCTTGCTGGGGATGACGCCCGTGCCGTCGAACACAAGCTCGAACTGAACTTTCTCCGGCCCCATACGGTTAAAGTCCGGCGAATAGCCGCTGCTGCCCTGTGCCTGCGTATCGTTCCAGCAAATCTTGTAGGTACGAGAATATTTTTCGGGGTTGATGTAGACGGTATCATCGCCCGCCGGTTTCCTGAAATCGGGATCCTCGTAAGCGAGTATCTTCATTTTTTCGAGGCCGCCGAGGAATCCCATTATCGTCCCTCCAGATTCTTCAGGATCTGTAGAACGCGGCGCACGCAATCATCCACAATCTCCTCTCGATTAATGTTCTGGCAATCGCCCTGCGGGATTACAGGCTTGCGCTCTTCCGGCCCACGCATTGCATCGCGGACTCGCATGCTGATTCCGATTTCGTTAATCTCCAGTGGCATTGATTCCCCTCGATTCTCCTCTTAAAGAGCTTGCGGCCCAGAGTAAGCCTGTTAGAGCAGGCCAGTGATGGCGGACGCCATCGCACCGGCGTTGACGCGCTGGAAGTAGTTGTAGGAAAACTCAAGCCTTTCGGTCAGAATCTTGTTGTCCATAGAGTCCATGGGAGCAATCTCCCATCGAACGGGATAAGCATGTGCAAAGAACCACACGACCGCAGGCCAGCCGTCTTCGTTCAAGAGCATCACCATCACGTTCATTGGGATGATGGGCAGCGAGAGCGAAGAGCCAATTGTCAGCCCGAACCACTCGGCCAGAAACGATAGCTTCGTAACGATTCCTCGCTTCAGGACAAGGTTCGAGTATTTAGTGTATCGAGGGAGACGATGAACAAATCGGTTCTCGCCTCCCTCTACCACCTCTTCAACCTCAAACTGGGACTCGATTCCCGTCACCTCTTGAAAGCTGGCGTCAATGCTGGTCAGTATCGAGCCGAAATCGCCCGTAGCCAGATTCACTGCCAGAGAGCCGAGCGTTATGGGATCGAGCACCTTGACGCTGAAGTGAAACGCTCCAATCGGATAGTATTCGTCAGCCATCTTTTCCGGTGCGCGTTATGCTGTGGCTACGACCAGAGTCTCGAATGCAATCTCAAGCGATTCGATGGCTACCTCGTTGCCTTCACTCTTGAGATCAGTGCCCGTTATCTTGGTCGGCCAGGCGTTGTTGAGCGTCCATGTCATCTTAGGAGCGCCCGTCTCATCCAGAAGATTGATGACCACGGTCTTGCGCTTAATCGTGTTCATCTTTATCTCGCTATACCAATCCCAGAACTTGTTGTCGTTGACGAATATGCCCTTGCGCATCGTCACGTTGCCGACGCGGCCCAACCCCGGCATCTTGATTGGATAGAAGATCGGGTTGTTGCCGTGACGGTACTCAATGATTCTGGTCTCGGTTTCCAGCCCGTTCACTTCCGAGAAGTTGGCCGAACCGTCGCCGTCTATCAGCACCGAGAAATAGAATTTTGGTAGCGGCCATACATTGTCTTGGACTTCTCCTGCCATAGTGCCTCCTAATCTTTCAATGAGAGAAATTTATTTGAGCCAGCGTGAAGCCGCGTTTGCAGCCTCAATCTAGCTGACGCCTTCCATCTTCTGCTTGAACGTCAGCTCTATGAACTCTGCCGGACGTATCATCTGCAAAGTGACCTGCACGATCATGTAGCCGTTGAGAATGTCCAGCCCCGTCATGGTGCTGCCGAGGCCGCACTGAACAGTGAAAGCATCTGCGGCTGTTGCGCCCATCAGTCCGCCCGCAGACCATAGACCCTGTAGGAAGTTGGAGACCATAGATGTCACAGTCACCCACGTGTTGCCATCGTTCGGCGCGAAGACGAACGGGTTGAGCGCAGTCTTGACGGATTGCTCAATGTAGATGAGCGTGCGGCGAACCTGAATGTAGCGATAGTCGTTGCTGTTGCCGTCGAGCGTGCGTGCTCCCCAGACGACCTGCCCGCGACCTACGAACTCTCGAATAGCGTTGACGGCCTTTCCGTTCACAGGCACGTTGAGGTCGCCCTGCTGCGTGTCGTTCAGCTTGTAAGTCGTCTCTTCGACCGCACTCAGAGTGATGTTGGCCGGGGCATTCCAGACCCCGCGCGTCGTGTCAACCCAGGTGTAGACGCCAGCCATCGCGCCGCTCGGCGGCAGCACGTCGTTCTTGGCGACGATGATGTTCAGCATGTCTCCCAGCAGTGGGATCGAAGCGTTGATGTTCTGATTCAGCTTCGTTACGTCTGTCCCGGTTAGCGTCGTCGGTATCTTGTCAATGTCCGCTTGAACCGCCTTAGACCGGGGCGTTGCCACACCATCTTTGTAGTAGAGGTTCTGGTTCTGCCACGTCAAAATTGTCTTCAGAAGAGTCAGATTCTGAGCGTCCGCCGAGTCATTGAAATTCGTGTAATCGAAATCGCTCACAGGGACGACCGTGGTGTTCAGGAACGGAAAGTAGGCCATGCCGTAGTTCAGGCTCTTTTCGCCTACCTCTGTGCGGAAGTTACCAACTACATCATCCAATGTGGCGGTGTAAGCCGAAGTAGTACCAGTAGCGGGAACGATGCGATTGATGTACTGCGTGCCGTAGAGGTCTAGGATGGCGACGCGATCCTGCAAGTCCTGACATTGTGCCAGCATTAGCTGAATCAATGTCATGAAATCCGCAGAGTAAGGCGGTTTCGTGCCTGTAGGAGGCGTAGAGGGGGGCAACAACACGGCATCCGGGATAACAAGCATGGTCGGGCCAACCTGCTCCCTGATAACGTTCAGCCCCGCCACCAGATCGCTCAGTTGAACCGTTGTCACTTGCTCGTAGTTCTGAACCGAGACGACGTAGCAGTTGCCTCCACCGTTGGCATAGAAAAGGCGCATGCTGTTGTAGAGGTTGAAATGGCTATCGGCCACCTGTGTGAGGTTGTAGTACTTCATGATCGGCGGAGTGTCAGGCGGGCTAGCTGGCGGGCTAGCTAGCGGGCTAGCTGGCGGGCTATGAGGAGTAGAGGTTGGATCGAAGACCTTGAAATCGTACTTGTTCTGGTTTATCAATGTCGGGCTGGTCACCGGGTCAATTTTGTATATGGGCTTGTACCTCCCGCCGAAAACTGCTTCGTAATCGGCCAGCGAACCGATCTTAATCGGTTTGAGGTAAGCAGGCTTTCCGCTAATCTCCGCTTTCTCCGTGTATCCAATGAAGGCCGGAACTGCGGTCTGGACACCTACGATAGAAGGAGGGAAGGCCGAGAGTTCTGTGACGTAAACGCCGGGAGTCTTTCTTGTATATTGCATGTGCAACCTCGCTTTCGGTTAAGGGTTATAGGTGTCAGACATACACGTAGGTGTCTGAGTAGATTCTGGGGCTGTTGAGTACGGGCTTCTGCGACTGCGAGCTTTGCTGCTCAGTCTCTACGCGTCCGCAAATCTGCCGCTTCAGTTTCCTGCACTCTCCTTTCGCGCCTCGACAGATGTTTCCTTGCAGGCGCAAACAGGCCGTGACTTCATCCTGCAAAACCTGCTCGGCCGAAGCTACGGGAAGGCGATCCACCAGAGTGCTGGTTTGCGACGCCAGACCGATTTTGCCCGTGAGCCGGAAACGGAACGGCGACTGTTGTATGAAGGGAAGAGGTTTTATAGAGACAAAGCGATAAGCTTTCGTGTTGTTAGGAAGATAAACGCAGCACGGCCCATTGAACTTTATGCCCGGCTCGCCCTCTATGCGCAGGCTCTCTACAGATTCCCCTGTCTGCGGCACGATGAAATAGTTCCAGTAGGTCTTGCGCCGCTCAAATCTCAGCTCGTAGTTGACCGCTTCGATTGTCGTCTTATCTTTATCGAAGAGATTCCGAACCGGAAAGAGCTTCGGCCTCTCTCCGGTTGGACTGGTGAAGAAAAGGTTTATGAAGCAGAACGGCGGCGGATAGGATTCCGTATAAAGCACTGTCTCATCAGGCGGCGCGATTGGAAAGACGGAGGGGTAGAAGACTCTCTTGATGATGTACTTGTCCTCGGGCAGCGTAGAAAAGTCCAGATAGAGCTTGTTCGTGCATTTGCATTTCGGGTCGCCGGGACTCTTACATACTTCGGCCTCTGCACAGGTAATCTCCGCAGGACTCTTTATCTTCAACAGATCACTGGGGACGCAGCGCGGCTTGCAGATGACCGTCTCCTTAGAGCCTTCGGCGGCCTGAGCGATGTCTTGAACCTCTACCTCTTTGATGCCGCTTAAGACCTCCACACCAACCTGTACGGGCACAATCGTCAATAGCTCCTGCTCTTCCGGCCCGGGATTGAGCAGAATCTCGCCTCCGGGCTGGCGGCGCGCCTTCTGGTTCGTGAAATAGAAGTTTTTATAGAGGGGATTGAGATCAATCGGAAGCTCTGTGAAATTGAAGAAGTAGGGATTAGTGATCGATAGCACGAACGATAGATGCGTCCAGCAGTGTTTCGATCCTTCCGGCCACACCTGCCGTCTCAGATATTCAAGCAGGCTGTCGTCGCGATGCACGTCATAGAGAATGGAAAAGCCCGTACCCTCGTCCTTGAAGATTAGACCCATATTCTTCATCAAGGCCGCGCATGCCGTTGTAGGGTGGATATTGAAGTCCGGGCACTCATCGTTAGAATTGTTGTAATAGTTATGACGAATTGAGACCTGCATCAATCGTGAGTAGTAGAACTTTCGCGCGGGCTGTTCGTTGCTCGCCCCTTTGGACTGTCGGAGCGTAGTAGAGCTAAGTGAGCGCTCGAACGATCTGCTGTTAAATAGGCTGGATTTCATAGGCTCTACCGTGCGGACAAGAGGCTACGTCTCATCAATCGTCTCGTCGTCTTCGTCTACGTTCGGCGGTTCCAGCGGCTGTGAATGTCTGACACCTTTATCGTCAACCTCACCGGGCGCTTGAACGCCCTGCGCGGCTGGCACTTGCCCTTGAATCGCTTCGCTGTCAAATGGAATCAGACGAACTTTGTAGTAGACCGAGGGTAAATATTTTGTGCCGACAAGACCCATAAGGTAGTTAAGCCCCGTCATATCCAGATTGTGCATCTCAAACGTGAGCTTATCTATGATGGGGTCTAGACCCGGCAGGTTTTCGTGCGTGAACCACGTGTTCTGCTGGAAGAAACTGATCGTCCTTGAGATCATCCCCAGCCCTTCCGTGTAGTTGTTGTCGTAGAAGTTGGCGAAGAACATCACGAAGAGATTGATATAGAGCGGAGGGGCTACGATTGCATACTGGTCGCCTTTGACAGGCGTGGTTCTGCTGTACGTGCTGATTATGGTTTCGTGCTGTATGTTCGCCAGAAACATCACTACTTTGTTCTTAGTCGGCTCGTAGAGTTGACCTTCGTGATTGACTATGTTGGAAAGAATGACCCAATCTTCCTCGTTGGGAGCGGAGGCTTCGGCATTCCTAAAAAACTCATTCAATTTTTGCCTGATAAGCTCAAGAGTCGTTTGAATAGCGCCCATAACGCCATCTCATCGTTGACACGTATCGGGTCGGGTTCGTTCCCTTAGACTAACCCTTGCCTTCAATATTTTTCGGCGGATTGGTTGAGGAGACGTTGTTAAGATGCCGGATAAATTTGCGGCTGCGCTTTGTCCTCCCAATCAATACAAAGCGCGTGACTCAACCGGCATGCAGATTAATTCTACGATTGCGTAGTATAAGTAAAAAGATTGAGAATTAGTATGAACTATCCTTCAAGTCTGGAAATAAATTTCTTCCCATGCCTTCGCACAACTCAAGGAAGTCACCATTTGTCCGACAACGCACGGCGTAAGACAAGGTTCTGAAATTCTCATCTAATGATTACCGCCTGAAGCTACACACTATAAAATATGTTGCTCATCGAGGGCTAAGAATTCGGAAAGGCGATTGAAACCTAACGACTTGGCTATCCTATCGAGAACTTCAAGAGAAGCGCTTGATTTATAGTTCTCTATATGATTAAGGTGTTCAAACGAAATATCGGAAAGACTGGCAAGTTTTTCCTGTGTGAGAACGACCCGTTGCCTTTTTCGTTGAGTTCGAATCAAGTCACTGACTGCTCTGCGGACGAGTAACTCCCTTTCACGCACAAGGTAATCAATATCGATTATTGGATTAGGCTTCACCATTTTTGCACTCGTGTATCTATATGAGGTTGGGCAGCAGCGATCTCTTAGATAGATTAAGGCCCTGAGAGTCTTGCTTCTCGTTGGGCCTTTTTAGGACAGAGATCTTTATGAAACTATATACATTTTAATATGTATTGCGCGTTTTGTTTATGAACGATAGTTCATGTCTTGCACTTTTATGCGAAAACAGCAGATTCCGCATACCGAAATTCGCCTAATGCGACGGCTAGTTAGCGGTCGCTGCGGCTTTATAGGATGCAAGCACTGTTGGAGGGAAGATAAGAGGCGACGGGATGCGCTCCCATCCAGCCGGGTTGATAAAGCTTCCGGGCGCGAAGTCGCGCCATGCATTGCGCCCGTGCCGCACGTAAACAAATACGCCGGGGTTGGAAAGGCGCAGCAACTTATGGCCGCGCCTCATCGCGCGATGCAGCAGAGAAGCATCTTCGAGAATGGCTCTTTACTAATCGTGACGGCGAACCTATGAAATTTATCAAGAAGGAATTTGCCGCCGCGTGCGTGAGGGCCGAGATTGAAGACCTGCGCCCGTATGACCTACGTCACTCCTTCGCCACACGACTTCTTGACCGAGGGGTTCACCAATACGTAATCTCTGCGCTGCTCGGCCACGCGATGCCTCTCACGGGATTCGGTCACGCTTCACGCATTACACCCGGTTATACCCATGTGACGTGGGAAGCGATGGTGATCGCAGTTGGAAGCCTTGAGAAACCCATACCTAGACAGATATTTAGTTCAAGGTCTGGCAAAAGTCTGGCAAATCAGTCGGAAGAGAGAAAAGTTGGGTGAGGGACAAGGAGGGCTAAAATTTTGAGAGCAATAGACATAAAAATGGTAGGCGCGTGGGGATTTGAACCCCAGACCCCTACCGTGTCAAGGCGGGCCAAAGCGTCGCTTCCCTTACACTGAGTCTGTAATTTGACGAAATTAACCCTTGAGCGGTCGGAGAAAATCAGCTTAAAGGGCATAAGTAAGATAATGAATCGAGCAGAAGTCGAGCAAATCACTTTGGAGTAGTTCATGTCCACACTAATATGAATACAGTGTGGACACCCCTTGTCAGTGATGAAGGAGCAAAGAAGAACGGAAGAGGTTGATAACCGAAAAGATGAAGGGTTACGCCTTCAATGGTTGTATAATCGTCGTCGAGTGGCGCAGCGCGTCATCAAGGAAATTGACAAGCTGATTGCCGAAGAGAAAAACAGATTGCAGGCCACGACCTCGGAGCGGTAAGTCTTACCTTCTGAGAATCCCGCCGACACTAACGAGCAAAGTTGATGCTCGAACGGTGTCGGCTTCTTTATTTTATGGCTGCTGAAAAGTTGGTAACAGACGCTCGAACGCGCGCTCGCTATAAGCAACTGCTTGGGCGCGTCCAGGTGGACCTGAAATTGACCCACGATGCAGCTCTGGCCGTCAGTCTGGAATTTAAGAGGCTCGCACGTTTGAAGCGCGCGATGCGCGAGATAGCAGACGAGCTGCGGGAATGTCAGCAATAGGAGATTTGCACATGAGCACTACTCAGACACCACAGAGATACGCGCGCTATAATCCGCCCACTGCGCAGCGACAGGCGCGCTGGTATCCCAACGGACAGAAGACGGTCTATACCGTCGGGGGCGTGCCTGCCACTGAGTACACCGGGCAGGAAGAAGAGCCTGTTTACAAAGGAGCAAAAGGGCCGCGCTCGCCTGAGACGATTGTGCATGAGCGTCTCCCACTTTACGCTGACCCTCAATCTCCCGTGCAGGAGCAAGGGCAATCCGTGCCGGGCATCGGCCAGCCGCTCGCGCCTTATGTTGACAATCGAGACGATTCGCTCTTGTCGAATGAAGAGAGACAAAATCTCATTTGGGGCAAGATTACGCCGGAGGAACGCGCGCAGCGCAAAATGGAAGCCGATCAGGGAACGGCTGAACTCAATGCCGCGCGCGAGGCACTTGGTAGCACGAACGCGACCTCGATTGACCCCGCGCTCTACAAGAGTCTCCCCGGTGTGCCTGAGTACAAAGGAGCGAAAGGGCCTCAGGCGCTCGACACGGGAAGCGACAGGCTGAAGAAGATCGTTGACCAGATAATTGAAACGCAGAGTCGCCCCACTGTTGACAACAACGGTCGCTGGCACTCCTTCGGCGCGCAAATGCTTCGCGGCGGCGCTCGCGGCGGGCATACAGACTCT
>JBAWGU010000713.1:0-7461 GCA_049593215.1 Pyrinomonadaceae bacterium | reverse complement strand
CTGTAAGGGCGTAATGGTTATGCCGCCCCTACAGGGCTTGAAATTGTAACTGCTAACTTCCCCGGCGCGTTGCGCCGGGCTGTTGAATCTCGCCACTTCGTGGCTTTGTCGGACTTTAGTGAAAATGTCTATTCATAGCTCAAAGCTTCAACAGCGTCCTGCCTTGCCGCTCTCAGCGCGGGATAGAGCGCGCCGATGGTGCCGCCCAACAGACCTATGCAAAGCGAGATGAGTATCCAGCGCGGCTCAATCTCTATGTTGAGCGAGGTGGAGCGCATCACGGCGAAGCGCATCACTAAAGTGAGGATGACGCCGACGATGACGCCGAGCACGCTGACGATGATGGCTTCCTGTTCAATCACCCATGCGATTGCGCCCTTCGACATGCCCAGAGATTTGAGCACGCCAATCTGCCGCGTGCGCTCCGTGACGGTGGTGTACATCGCAAGCAGGATCACAAGCAGGCTGATTGAAGCGGCAATGGCAACGACCACTTTGATGAAGACGTTGAGCGCGGGCACGCCCGAAGAATAAATCTCCGGCAGGTCGCGCGTGAAGAGAGTTTGTTGATCGGGAAATTGCTGTTGGATGCGCGCCGCGACCTCTTCTTGTTTACTCGCGTCAACGCACGCGACGAGGATTGTGTTGCAACGTCCTTCGCCGCCGAGTTGCTCCTGCAACGTCCTTAAAGGAATCTTGATGCGGCCTCCGCCCGGCGGCTCGTAGATGCCGACGATGCGAAATGGCCTTTCGTAAATCTCGATGGTTGAGCCGACGCCTAAGTGACGCTGCTGCTGCCAGACAGTATCAACGATGGCTTCGTCTCCGCCTTCGAGCTTCCTGCCTTCCTTAAGATTCAAGCCTGCGAGGGCGGCGTATTCGTCAAAGTTGATGCCGTCAATGAGGCGATTGCCAAAGCCGCTATCGCTTTTATCAACGCTCTGTGCGATGGGAACTGCGGCCCTCACGCCTTCAATCCGCGCAATCTCTGCGGCGCGCGAAACGGGCAAAGCGAAAGGCTGCCCGCCGCTCAATCCGATTGTGCCAGCAGGTCTGAGCATAATCTCTGCGCCGATGTTTGATTCGCGCTTGCCGCGTTCGCGCAAGACGCCGTGCGCGAGTCCGACTGTGAAGACGATGAGCAGAACGCCGACGGCGATGCCGAGTACGCTCACGGCTGTGCGCGCGGGACGGTGTGCGATGTTTGAGAGAACGAGGCTGTCCATAAGTTTTCTCAGGCGCGGGCTGCGCTCTAAAACATTCTGCGCCGCTTTGGGAAGCGTGTGCCAGATGAGAATAAAAATTCCGACAACAGTCCAGAAGAGTATGCCTGCTTTGCGCACAATCGCAAGCGTCACGCCCGTTGCGGCTGCGAACCCGAGAGTTCGCAAAATAACTTCCGTGCCGCCTTCATACACGCCGATGGTGGCGGGCACAAAGCCAAAGACGAAGTTGATAACTTTCGTCAGCGACTCAATCACGTAAGCGGCCTGCACCTGCGGATGAAAGCCGAGCATCCGCAGGGTCACATAGACTTCAGCAACACTCGATGCGTGCGAGAGAAAATCGTAAGCGAAGATGGCGAAGAATGCGCCCGTGCGATGCTTGTAAAAATCATAGACGTTGGTTTCAAGGCGATAGATGTGATCGCGCTTCGCGTGAATCTTCTTCGATCTCCAACCGAACCGCTCAAACTGGTCAATCATCCATGACAGCAGCATGATGCGATGATTGGCCGCGAGCGCGGCGGCGATGATGCCGAGCACCGAAACGGTCGCAATCACGAGCAGCACAGTCTCTACAGCAGACGGCAGATCGTAGGCGAAGAGCATCACGACCGCACCGCTCAGGATGAAGATGATGACGGAGAGATAGTAGAGCAGATTGTCTATGACCAGCGCGGAGACGCCGTAAACGAGCGGGAGGCGTTTGCGCAGCAGCGCAACCTTCGTCGCTTCTCCGAGCAGTGGTCCAGCGAAAGTCAGAAATGAGATAACTTCGCCGCCGAGCCTTGCTCCGAGAGCTTGAAGAAAGCTGAAGCGGCGATGTTCGGGCGGGACGGCCACGCGCATCGCCAGCGCTCTGAGGACGTGGCGCAGGCCGCTGATGCCGAGAAGGATAAAGAAGCCAAAGCCTATGCGCCCGAGCGCGTCAAAGATTGGCTGCACGCCGACGCGATTGACGACATAGACGAGCAGCGCGAGGCCGAGCAGAAACGCGACGGCCTGCACCCACACCAGCGCGCGACTCTTGCGCCCCTCTTCGCTCGCTTCGTCCAACTCTTCTGCGGCGAGTAGGGCTTCCTGCGTCCCTGCGCTCTCTTCTTTTATCAATTCCTCTTCGGTCGTCATTTAGGCGCGTCTTTTGCTCCTTGTGCGATGGGCGAAGGCTGTGGCGCGCTTCTCTGTTCGCGCACAACTTCCGTGATGATGCGCCCCGGGAAAGTGCGAAAGCCGCGCTCCCATAAAACCGGAACAGGCTTCTGTCCATCCTGTAGCTGCCCCGTTAAAGCAAGCACCGTCGGCACAAAGCTCAAGCCGTCATAAGGCTCTTCAACCGATGCGCCTTGCGGGATTCCGGTCTTTGCGCCGCCTGCAAACATCAAGGTCGAATGCGTCGAGATGCGTAAGAAGGAGCCGTGATTGCCGCCCGGATTAAAACCGCGCACATCAAAGTTCCAGTGATTATGCGCCAGCACGAGCAAGTCAGTTTCAATCAGCGCGCGTTGACGCTTGCGAAAGCGACGTATCAAACGCTCGTCCGTAGAGAGACCCTGCGCGTCCGTGTCAAGCGCATCGCTACGGTGCTGTATGAGTTGTTCCTGAAGCCCGATCAAGGCGTTAGAGTATTCCGTTTTATGCAGCGCGCGCAACCACTCAAGGTCCGTGTGCCATTCGCCCAGAAACTCTTCGCGTGAACCCGCAGGCACATTGAGTTGTTTATCTTCCAAGATTTTAAGCGGCAAGCCCGCGCGCAATTCAGTTCGCTCGAAATGAAAATCTCCATTCGCCTCCTGCTTCAAATTTGCGATGGGCAGATAACGAAGACTGACGCTGCCCGCTTCCGTCTCGCGCGAAAGTATCAGAGCCTGATTGTTTGCCCCGCCGTAGAGCCAGATAGCGTTGCTGCTGCCTGCGCGTAGATTAGCGTCGAGCGATGGCGCAATCTGTTCGAGCGGGATGGGTACGGCGACAAAATCAACAGGATGATTATCAACACCCTCCTGCACATTATTGCGCACAGCCGCATCACCGAGCAGCGCGAAATAGTCTATGCGCCTGAAACTCTTCTGCATGTCGAGCGAGCCGTCGGGCGCAAGCGTGAAACCGCTCGGCGACATTGCGACAACGTAATTCTGCAACTGGTAAACGGTGTTGCGCTCGCCCATTGCGCCTCTGGCAATCACATCTTCAATCTTCAGGCGATGCGGATCGAAGTTTTCGGGACGAAGCGCGAGCAGGTTTGTCAGAGTCTGCGCGTAAGCGTTGTAATCTCTGACATCCGCCGTCCATGAATCAACCTGCATTGCCATGCGGCTCAACTGCGACTCTCTGCCGACTGACGAGCCGGATTGTTTCAAAGCCTGCTTCTGCTCCAAAACATAAGCGCGCTGTTTATCAGCCGTGCGTTGCTGCGCGGCAATCTCTTCATTCAGTTGCGCAAGATTTGTCTGCCACTCAGCGCGCCGCTTATCAACCGTTAAGAAGAAAGCTCGCGCGAGCGCGCTTCTCAAATTTGGCGCGAGGTCTTTGCGCTGGAGTTGTTGCAGCAGGATGTGCAGCAGGTTGAGGTCGCTGTCGCGCAGGTGAATCGAGGCGCGCTCGTTGCCGTCGAAATCGAGTAGCGCAGTCGGATACTCTGTGCTCTGGCCTTTCAGGTAATAAGACTCATTCGTCGTCGTCGTAATCAAAGGCACGAGCGGATAGATGCCCTTGAGTGAATATTCCAACAGGAGCCGCCGCTTGGTGATAACGTGATGGCCGCCGCCAGCCGCGCTCCCCAAAAGCTTCACCAGATTGAAGCCCTGACTGTAAACGCGCTCGTCCGTGTTGAAGCCGTGATCGGAGACGAGAATCAGAGCCGTCTCCGATGCGAAAGGGGATTTCTCAATGCCGTTCCAGATGCGCCCGACGGTTTCGTCAAGCTCTCTCAAGGCTGTGAGATGCGATGCGCGGTCGCGGTTGTGATGCGCCACGTGGTCGAATTCCGTCGTGTAGTAGTCAAGATAGCGCAGGCGCGGGTTTTGCAGCTTGGAAACTATCTCACGCTCCACCTGATCCATCGGCAAGCGGCGCATCTCAAGCCCTGTGGTCCATTCGTCAAGCAGGTCGCCGACGCTGCGGCCTTTGAAATGCTCCGGCAAAGCCGCCGCCAGAGTGGGCCAGCGCAAGCCGCGTTGATAAAGCTGGAAAGTGTTGTATCTCTCTTCGTTCGCGTAGGCGTCAACGAGAAGCGGCAGGCCAAGCTCATCCAAAACTTCCGCGCCCGGCATATCAATTCTGCGGCTGGCTACGTTGTTGACATAGAACTGTATAAAGTTCAGATAGTCGTAAGCGTGCAGGGTGTAGCGGTCAAACTCGACGTTGCCTTTAATCTGCAAGTGCTGGCCCGTGTCGAGCAGAGACCATGAAGGCCCGGAGAGACTCATCCCGCGCACATAAAAATTTTCGATGCGCGTGCCCTGCTGGTAAAAGACGCGCTCAATCCATGGAAGCTGACTTTTGCCTGTGCGCTCGTCGCGCTCATGCACGAAGCGATCAACCAGATCGTTCGGCAGCCCGTCAACTTTGATAATCACCACACGCCGCGCCTGAGCCTGAACAGTCAAAGGCAAGAGCAGGAAAAGCAGCAAGCAGAAACCGGAAAGCAGGCTCACCTCAAAACCTTTTGCCTTTTGCCTTTTTACTTTTGCTTTTCCCATCACTGTCCCACCATGCTCGAAATAGCTTTCGCATCCGTCGGCGCGACGCGCTTATTCTCGCGCACAGCCAGACGCAGGTACTCCGCGCTGATTGTCCGCCACGTATCGTCAACCTGCGGGTCGCGGTAGATGCGCAGCAATTCGCTCTTGGCCGTCTCGTTGTTAATCTCGTAGAGGCCGCTCAAACAGAGCCTGCGCGTTTCCACATCCTCCGTGCGCGCAAAGACGCGCGCTAACACCTCAGCAGCTTTGGCATCTGCGTCATCGCCGTGATCGTTGATGTAGCGAACGGAGCGTTGCACGTCTTCAAGTTTGCGGACCACTTCAATCTGCGGGCTGGTCCTGACGGCCTCGCGCAGGAAGCGCACGTGATAGGCCAGTCGTCTCTGAACATCTATTTGCGCCTGCATCTCCGCGCTTGCCGCTTCACGATGCTTGTAGAGGCCAAAGCTCGCCAAATTGCCCAGACGAAAGACTACCTGCGCGGCGCGTCCATGCTTGAGCGGGACCATCTCAGCGCGCCTGTCGCGCGCGAGCTGTTCGGGCAGACCCTTCGGGTTGTTTGCGTAATTGAGAAGCGCACGATATTGCTCGCGCGCCAGATTCGCTTCCACATCCAGATCGTTCTCAAGCGGATTGAGCGAGACTTTTTCCAATCGCTCGTCTATCTCTTGGCGGAGTTGCGGATCAAGCGAAGCGTCGAGCGAGAGTAAAAGTTTTAGCTCCGAGTAGGCGCGCAGGCGCGAGGGCTGGTTGATGTCCATGCCGCGCCTGCCCGTGACGAAATCATAGACCGTGCGTCCCAGAAAATACGGGAGGTCGCCGAAGCGCGAAAAGGCAAAGACGTTTCGCGTAATGTCTTTGAGCACGCGGCGCGACATCTCTCGTTTCTTCGGGTTCATCTGGTCGCGGAAATCTACTAGGAGCGCGGGAATCTTCGGATGGTCCAATCCGTAGAGAGCAAGCGGAATCATCTCGACTGCGCGCGCGCCTTCCGCCTCGCGAGCAACCTGACGTTGCTCTGAATCGAAGTAGCGCACCTCCGAATAACCTTTCCAGTTTGTGAGCTTCTCATCGTTCCAGGGACTTGCGATATTCAAAAAGCGTCGCTCGAAGCGGCGATCCGCGTTGCGCGCAACATCTTCTCGCGCAACCCAGAGGAGCGCGTGCGTGGCGGTGCCGTCCGGCATTTTCAAAGGCTCGAAGTAGAGCGACTCGGCTTCCGCGCGCTGGCGCAGCAGTTCCCAGTTATGGCCGCGTATGTCGTTGGTCAGCTTGCTCTGCTTCTCGACATAACGCTCAAGATAGATTTCGTCAACAATGCCGCCGAAAGGTTTTTCGCTGAGCATCAAACGCGCCTGAATGTCGCTCAACTCTTCATCCGTAAAAACTGATTTGCCTTCGCCCAAAGCATCATAGAGCGAGAGCGTTGCGAGCGCACGCATGATGTGCGATCTGCGATAGTCGGATAGATTGCGACCGAACGAGCGTGTCGAAGCTTTGATGGGAAAGCTGTACTGGTCCAGAAAGATGTTTTGCAGCGACGAGAGAAAGATTTTCTCCCACACCTCTTTGCCCGTCGAAGCAAGATCAATCACAGGCGGCGGCACATCTTTGCTCGAAGCCTGTCTCTTGTTACCGGCGCGATTGTAGAAGAAGGGGACTGCGGCTGAAATTTTCTGCTTGAAAGCAGGCTTGCTATAAGTCAGCATCCAGACGTAGCGCAGGCGATCATTTTCCGGGTCGCTGTCGCCAAGCGTGTCGCGCAAAATGCTGATGAGCGGAACTTCCCCGTCTTGCTCGCTCTCTTTTGATAGACCATTCGGGTTGCCGAAGATTGTGAGAAGCTCTGCGCCGCCTGCGACTTCCCTGCGCTCAAGACGAAAGAGCGGCGCGGCGGATTTAGTCTGCGCGGCTTCGCTCTCTGTTTGAGAAATGGAAGATTGTGCAAGGCATACGAATTGCGTTGCAGGCGAGAATGCAAAGAGGAGAGAGAAGAGTATGCAAACAAATTTTCGCGTTCTGTAAAAAGAGAGACCGCCCTTCATTCGTCTTGCGCCTCCACCCTCCCTTAAAGATGCTCCAGATGTAAGAGAATCGTTGCGGCTTCTGACGGAAAAATGCGCCGTCTTTTGCCTTTTAGTTTACCCTGCTCGTTCCGAAATGAATGAGCAGCAACATCCGTGCCTGCTCCGAAATAATCAACAACCTAACCCACCACTGCGGGTGAAAGATAATGAGCATGTGATGGTTTAATAACTGTCACATCTTCAAAAGCTATTCAATAGGACGCAAGGATTGCTCAAAATGTTAACTCTTAACGATTGCAATTATACAGGATTACTCCTTCGCCCGGCCCATTGTTTAATAAAAGATGGCAACAAATCTCGTTTACCTATTGGCCTTTCCGATGCGGGCCGGTGCTGAGTTCGTTGCCATAGAGAGGATTATTTAAGAGCTTCGGAAACGGCTCCGGCAGACACTTCGTCAAGTTTGTATAGATTAGTGGAAGTTACTTCACCGAGCTTCACTGTTGCCAC